>JBFIEB010000230.1:0-4611 GCA_041603555.1 Vicingaceae bacterium | reverse complement strand
GCTGAAGGAATTTATTACGTTAGTTTAAAATCTAAGGATAAAAATCACCTTCAAAAGCTAATATTGCTACGTTAGTCAAATGTATTAAGCATAATAGCTTCATTATACCTACTTTCGTTATATGCCTCAGCTGTTAAATAGAATAAAAGCGTTATTACTTGTCTTAGCTCTTGTCTCGACTCAATTGGGCTATACTCAAAAGGTAGATGAAACACTTCCAAAAACAGTTATATTTAAGGTAAAAGAAGTCCATAGAACAATTTGTTCTACTGCTGGCATAGATATTCCCGTTTTTAATCAATTATTAGCAGAAATAGGAGTGAGTAAGTTAATAAAGGTGTTTCCAAATAAGGAAAAGGAAGGCACAAAAAACTATATAGATTTATCACTTATATATGAACTGAGATACTCCAACTCTTTTTCTGTAGACGAAGTAATAATGAAATTAGAAAAATTGAGAATAACAGAGTATGTTGAACCTTATTATTTGCCTCAAGTAACATTTACTCCCAATGATACATTACTAATAAATCAATACTATATCGGCTTAATTAACGCTGAAAATGCATGGAATATAAATCAAGGTGATACCAATATTGTTATAGGTATTACTGATACTGGTTGGGACCCTACTCATCCTGATTTACTGGACAATGTAAAAATTAATTATGCTGACCCTATCAATGGGACTGATGATGATTTAGACGGTTATATGGATAACTATTTAGGTTGGGATTTAGGAATGAATGATAACAATGCCTTATGGGAATCTCTTAGTCATGGTGTAAATGTTACTGGGATAGCTGCTGCGGTTACTAATAATGTAACTGGTGTTGCTGGAGTAGGTTTTAAAACTAAATTTTTACCTGTAAAAATTTCTAATAGTGTTGGTCAGTTAACTCATGCTTATCAAGGAATTGTATATGCTGCAGATCATGGCTGTTTTATTATTAATTGCTCTTGGGGAGGTTATACACCTTCACAATTTAATCAAAGTGTCATCGATTACGCTAGAATAAACAAGGGTTGTTTAGTGGTGGCTGCAGTAGGTAATGATAATGGAGAAAATGTATTTTACCCAGCTGGATATTATGGTGTATTGAGTGTTTCTGGTAGTGAACAAAGCGATTTAAAAGAAACCAACTCTAATTATGGATATTATGTAGATGTTTCTGCTCCAGGACATCTAATGCAAACTACAGGGCCGAACGGAGGGTTTGGAATCAATGGAGGGACTTCAATGGCTGCACCAGTAATATCTGGTGGAGCTGGAATTTTGAAAGCACAATTTCCAAGTTATACAAATGACCAAATTGCTTCGTTGATTCAAGCTACTGCAGATGATTTAAATCCACTTAATCCTTCATATATTGACAAGCTAGGTAGTGGAAGGTTGAATTTATTTGCTAGTGTGTCTGCTGGTCCTGTTCAATTCTTAGAATTAACTGATCATGCTACAACGGATAACAATAACGACATATTTGTACTTGGCGATACCCTTTTTATTGAAGGTTTTTTTGAGAATTATTTAGACCCCATTTCTGGAGTTACTGTTACAGTCACTTCAACATCTCCATTTGTAAATATTATTGACGGGACAACTTCACTACCCAACTTAGGAACTTTAGCAACAACTTCTAATAATGCTGATAAATTTGTAGTTGAAGTTTTAAGTGGTGCTGCTTTTAATGAAGTCATTACTTTTAAAGCGGTTATTACTAACGGAACTTTTACCAACAACGATTATTTTACGGTTACATTAAATCCAGACTATATCAATCTGGAAGAAAACTTGGTAGGAACAACCATTACCAGCAATGGTAAAATTGGATTTAATGATGTAAATAATTCCATAGGCTTAGGGTTTACATATGCTGCAGAACAATTACTATTTGAAGCAGGATTTATGATTGGGGATGGAAGCACAAGAGTTGCTGATGTTGTTAGAGGTAATCCCACACAAGACCAAGATTTTGGTTCTCAGGTAAATGTAGAGTACAATCCACCTTATGTTTCTTCACTAGATTTGTATAATGTTTTTGATGATTTCCAAATGGTTAATCCAATTACCTTAAGAATAGAACAATTTTCTTATGCCTATCCTAACACTCCTGATGATAAGTATGTAATTGTAGTTTACAATATTCAAAATGTTGGTGTTGGACCAATTTCTAATGTGTATGCTGGACTTTTTGCTGATTGGGATATCGTAAATGCATCCTTAAATAAAGCGGGTTATGATGCGTTTAGAAAAATGGGCTATGTCCATTCTTTGAATAATGACACATTGTATGGTGCTATTAAACTACTATCGGCTAACACACCAAATAATTACGCTATGGATTTAGACGGGAGTGGAGGAGTAGATCCAAATGGGGGAGGGTATACAACAGCAGAAAAATATACCACTTTGTCCACCGCTCGAAATTCGGCTGGGGGTATTACAGGTAAGGATGTTGCTCATGTAGTCTCTACGGGAGCAATGAGTTTAAATCCTTTACAAATTGAGCAAATTGCTTTTGCAATTATAGCAGGCGATAGCTTAAGTGACATACAAGCGAGTGCCGATGCAGCACAAGTTCGATATGATAATGATGGATTGAGTATAGAAGAAAATAGTGATGACAGATTCAACATATATCCCAATCCAACTACAGGAGAAATTAATGTTGTTAGTAATGATAAAATTGAACTAATAACACTTAGAAATATTTTAGGAGAAATCATTTATGAATTTAATTCGCCTAAAATTGACATTTCAAATTATCCTAACGGAATTTATTTTGTTGAGGTAATTACTAAAAAGTTAAAGAGTGCTCAAAAAATTATATTGACTAGATAACTAGTTTATTTTAATAAAAGCTTTAATTCATCCTTACTATTCTCAAAATTGAAAACGGAATAGAGCTTTTCATAATTGTCAATATCAAAAGTATACGGATACATAAATTTCGCAAAATTTAATCTCGTTTCTTCATATTCAAATAAAACAATAAGCTCTTTGGTTTGATCTACTAACACACAAGCTGAATCCATATCTTGAATCGCTATTTTTACTTTTTCTAGTTTGCTTTCTTCTAAATTTTCAGCTAAAATAATTCCTCTTAATTCTGCTTGTTCTTCAGGTTTTAAAGGAAAGGGACAACCTATTTTGCCTTCGTAATTTTCTAACTTATAGTAACTCGCAAAAGGAACTATATAAGTAGTATCTTCTAAAAGGGTATCATTTACAGCAGTATCTATTGGCTCATTTACATTTATTAAATAAGTCAAAATCTCTTGATTTTTGGTATTAGGAAGAGATGCTGAGGGGACTATCTTTTTTAATTGAATTTCTTTTTTATCAATATGATATATATGAGCTAATCCCTCAGCAATAATGTAGATATTGGTTTTAACAAAAGCTGTATCATTTTTAAAATCAATTCTAACATTGTAAGGGCTATTTCCTTTTAATTGGTTTATTCTAATAGAATTGTTATAATTATTATGTTGTTTAATGTTGTTGATAGTAACTTGAATAGAATCTTTATTATCAGTTTGAAAAACAACGCTAGCAGCTTGAGCTGAATGCTCAGCTAAAAAAAAGATTAAAAATATAAATAGAGCTTCTCTCATCAATTATCCAAAAATTTCATCAAAACGGAAAGTATCTTTTAAACGAACACCTTTCTCTGTATGTTGTAAAGTACAACATTCATTTATTGAGTCGTGTTCAAAAAACAACACGTATCCTTTGTCAGCAGCTTCATTTATAAATTTACCTTTTTCATCAATAGTAAGTAAAGGACGGGTGTCATAGCCCATATTATAAACTAATGGGATGTGCCCAACAGAAGGTATTAAATCTGCCATAAATACTACCGTTTTTCCTTTATATTTGATATGAGGAATCATTTGGGCATCTGTATGTCCGTTTACCAGTAAAATATCGAAGTAATCAAAACCAACATCATCAATAAATTTTAGTTGTCCAAACTCTTGGATAGGAAGTATATTCTCTTTTAAAAAAGAGGCCTTCTCTCGTTCATTGGGAACAGTTGCCCATTGCCAATGTTGCCTATTACTCCAATAGGTAGCATTTTTAAAAGTAGGTTCGTATTTAGTCCGATCATCATTCCATTTAACACCACCGCCACAATGGTCAAAATGTAAATGAGTTAAAAAGACATCCGTTATGTCATCGGCAGAAAACCCTAGTTTGTTAAGGTTCTTAGTTAAACTATCATCACCATGTAAATAATAATATCCGAAAAATTTGTCCGATTGTTTTTCTCCCATACCATTATCGATAATCATCAAACGATTCCCATCTTCGATTAGCATACATCGTAACGCCCAACTACACATGTTGTTGGTGTCTGCTGGATTGGTTTTTTGCCATAATGATTTAGGAACAACTCCAAACATTGCTCCACCATCTAATTTAAAGTAACCGGTGTTTAGCGGATATATTTTCATACTGATAGTTTTAAATAACACATCCAAGTTACCAATTTTGAAATAACATTCTCCTGTTGAAAATTGAATTTTTAAAAAGACGAACTAAGTTAATGTTTCCTTAAGTTAGTAGTATGAAACGAGCATACTAAAGGTTTTTTATTTAGGAGG
>JBFIEB010000229.1:0-4620 GCA_041603555.1 Vicingaceae bacterium | reverse complement strand
TTTTATTGCCAACAATCAGGTTAATGCAACTAGCTTTTCAACCCCCCAAACCAAAAGTGGTGCTTGGTTGGGTGAGTATCTAGCCCTCACAGTCTCTGATTCTATGGGTTATGTGGCTTTTACTTCCTCTTCTATTGATATACAAGGAGATGTTATGTTTACAAGCTTTAACAACCCAATAATAAGTAGTGCTCCTACTCAGAATGCCAGTGAATCATCGAACCTAAAACTTTATCCAAATCCTACGAACAAATTCATTCACATAAAGCTCAAAAAAGATAATGAGGTATTAATTGAGCTGTACGATTATACCGGAAAATTGATCTTATCTTCTACCACGAATAAACAAATCATTTCCATTGACATGACCAAATATCCAGCTGGTATTTATTTGGTGAAAATGACTGGTTCATCAAAGACATTGACCAAAAAATTCATTAAAAACTAGTAAAGAACTCTTTAATGTTCTCCAAAACGTCTAATAAATTGAGAGACATAACAGGATTATCGAATTTCAATTATTATTCTTTTTCCACTAAATCCATTCCACATTTTGGACAAGGAACATTTTCTTTATAAGTTTTATCTCCCTCACATTTCATTGGACATTGATACATTGCTTGTTCTCCTTCTTCTTCATGTTCATTCATTTCTTCGTGGTGTTCCTCACCTTCTGCGTGTTCATTATGATTCTCATGGTGATTTTCATTTTCGCAACCGATAAAAGTTGCACTACCTAATACAAATAGCATTGCTATTCCTACTGTTAAAACTATTCTTTTCATTTTATTTAATTTTTAGTTTATAATTTATTGATCTTCTGCTTTATTTAATACTATTTGAGCAATTTCAATTTGAACATCCTCTTTCAGGTCTAATCCTTCTATTTTTAGTCCTAAATCTTCTAATTTGAGATTAAATTTTAGAGTTAATAAACATGAAAAAGTTCCTCTACTGGAAATATGCTCTAAACGACCAGTTCCTATAATCGTATTATTATTTGTAGAAATCACTCCTTCAACTTCAAAGTCTAAAGGTGGATGTCCTTTAGTATTTATGTATTCAATGTCTAGTTTTCCATTAAACTTAATAATATCATATTTCATTAACTTTAATTTCTGGTCTAAAGAATCATTTCCTGTGTAAAATGTAGATTTATCCATCCTCATTTCAAACTTTGCATCCTCATAACTCAATAAAATCAAGAGTTCTTTAGTAGTTAATTTTAGTATGGTATCAGCCGAAACGGCTGTGATTACCATATTCCCATTTTGTGTTCTATACACATCTTGTGCTTTCCCTTCAAAAAAAGAAATTAGGGTTATAAAAATTAATATGTATTTAATTATTGTTTTCATATTTCTAATGTTAAATTTTTATTTTAATGATTATGTCCAGACATGGGTTTTGATTTTTCTGTTTTGATTTCTGAATTGATTACTTTTTTTACTTCCCCGCATTTTAACATCTTTTTTCCAAAATAAGGGTTACGAATTTCTTCCACTTCACTTAACCAGATGGCTCCTTTGTCATCAATTGCCATAGGACAATAATCTTTGTAAACCTTAATTCCATGCAACCCGAATGCTTCTATAATAATGGCCAAGTTTTCAGATAAAGGGTCAAATGATAGCCGTTGTTTTTCAATGTCTTTCGATTTCACTAGGTCAGCTATGGATTTTTCTAAAAGAGGTTGTTTATCCATCCATAATTCGTGTGCTTCATCATGTAGTTCTGTCATATCAAACGTTTTTATTTTTTGTTGAAGGGCCACAGCCTTTTGTTTGGACTTTTCAAAATTCGACTCAACTAAAGCATTTTTCAATTCAACGTAATGATTAAAAAACAGGGTGAGCTTTTGTTTAAAGTTTTCTGAAACATGATACTGTTCAATATATCCTGTAGTATTTTGATTCATCATACTGCTTTTTCCAGCCAATTGTGCAGCGGCATCTACCTTAAAAGCTCCATATACTACAACCATTTCGTTTTCTACCAAACCTTCTTCAACAATATAATGTGTACCTAAATCCAATCCTGTTGTTATTTCTCTGAATTGAAAAGTTGGTTTATTAGTTTCAGATAATTTGGTATAAACAATTGAACGTTTTCCTGTCCACATAATAGCTGATTTTGGAATAATAATTTTTGCTTGGTCTATCGGAAGTTTGGCTATTAAGTTACCTTCAGCAAACATTTCTGGTTTTAGTTTTTTTGCCGAATTATTGAAATCAACTCTTATCGAAGCAGTTCTCGTTTTTGGATTAATCATAGGGTCAATAAAATCTACTTTACCCTCAAATTCTTTCCCCATAACGGAGCTAATCTTAAAATTAACTTTATCTCCTTTTTTTATCCAAGGAATATCTGATTCGTATGCATCAAAGACAATCCAAACTCGATTTAAATCGACTACTTCAAACAATTTAGTTCCTTCTTTTACATAATCACCCAGAGTTGCCATTCTCATTGTTACAATACCTGATAAAGGAGATACGACATCTATTTCCTGTTTGGGCTCTCCCCCAGCTTCAATTTTTTTGATTTGGTCTTCAGTAATGTTCCACAACTTGAGTTTATTTCGAGCAGCTTTGTAAAGCATAGGATTAGCATCTTTATACTTCATTGCTTCAAACAATTCTTGTTGAGCGGTAATCAATTCTGGTGAATAAATAGAAGCTAATTTTTGTCCTTTAATTACTTCAACACCTGTAAAATCAACAAACAGTTTTTCTATTCTTCCAGAAAATCTTGAAGTAATAATGGACATTTTTCGTTCATCCATCTTTACTTTCCCCTGCATAAAAATTTCTTTTTCAGGATTGGTTAATTCTACTTTGGTTGTTTGTATGTCTCCTAAACGAATAGCTTCTTCGCTCATTTCCATATTTAGTGGATTATCTCCCACCTCATCTACTGGAATTAAATCCATTCCACAAATGGGGCATTTACCAGGTTTGTTTTGTCTGATTTGAGGGTGCATCGAACAGGTCCAAACTTCTTCTTTACTCAATTGGTGTTGAGAATGATCTTCAACTTTTCCCTTCTCCGAATTAGAAAAGAAAAATTTACCTAAAAATAATCCTATCACTAATGAAAGTGTTATTAACACAATTTTATTATTGAATATTTTCATAATATTTAATTTTAATACATGGATTCAATTTTGACTACCGCAACATTTTTGTCTTTAATAGCCTGAATTAGTTGTAAATCATAATTCAACATCATCCGTTGAATTCTTAATATTTCTTCAAAGTCCTTTCCTGAATTAGTGTAACTACTAACTATAATTTCAAGTGCTTGTTTGGCTTTTACATTTTGCTCATTATACAGTATTATTCTTCTTCCTGCATCTGCATAATTCACCCAATGCATTTCTAATGCTGTATTTAATTGATTTTGTTTGTTTTCAATTTGGAAGCCAACACTTTCTCCCTTAAAAATGGCTTCTTTTTTCTGTGCTTTATATTTTTTTCTATAAATAGGAATAGTCAATGAAACCATTGGCATAAAAGCATCCTTACCATTATCGGGTACATTCATTTCAGTCCGTTCGTTTACCAAAAAATAACTTAATCCAATTCCTATCATTGGTAACCCTTGTTTTTTTGCAACTAGCTCTGAAGATTTAAATGCCTCTTTTTGTAGATTCAGACTTTTCAATTCATTGTTCAAGCTATTAATACTGTCATTTAAAGTTTCTTTTGTTTCTTTAATCGACAATACCTCTTGTTGTTCTGGTAATAAGACTTGTTCTGCTGTTTCTCGATTCAACAGATTATTAAAGGCTATTCTTTTAACCTTTAATTTATCTTCTAACAACAACTTCTTATTCTTCAACTCTGCAATTTCCATCTGAATTCTGAGCACATCCACCATTCCAGTTTTAGTTCCTGTTTCAAATTTTTGAGTTGCTAAGAATTCAAAACTTGTTAAGATTTTCAAATTTGCTTCAACTATCAAAATAGATTGTTTGAGTTCATACATTTCATACCAAACCTGTTTAATCAGATAAAACAACTCTTCTTTTTGAGCCTCAAAAAGTTCGTATTTGGATTTAGATATGTTAGCATAAACTTGTTCCTTGGCGTTTAATGTTCCCATCCAAGGAAACATTTGCATAATACCAATTTTAGCTTGTTGTGGTCCAACTCTGGTTTCTATTGGACTAATAAAATAGCCGAAATCTAAAGTTGGGTTAGGTAAGCTACCAACCTGATTTACTTTCTCTAAAGAAGCCTCATACGCTTTAAATTTAGCTTTTAATGCTGGGTTGTTTTCTGCAGCTATCTTCAAATATTCATTTAGATTCTGTGTCCATCCGAAATTAGAAAGAAACAAAATCACCAATATAATTAATGTCTTTTTCATATTGTTTTAAGTCTCAAATTCATAACCTTATCACCAATCCCATTAATTACTCTTACATTAATGAAGATATACGCCTTTTAAGTTTATTTTTTAATGGTTGTTCTTTGTCTTTTAACCCCTCATAAGTTACCTTACTAATTATATTTCTATATAACATTATTGATGACCAATGGTCTATTGCTTCCGATAATGCTGCCTTTGAATTAATATAAAAAGTTAATTTAGCACTATTATCCACCTGATTAA
>JBFIEB010000228.1:0-4624 GCA_041603555.1 Vicingaceae bacterium | reverse complement strand
GGATTTATGGAAAAAGAAACGGTATCACTTCCTATTCCGTTAACCTTTTGGGATTCAGGTAATCCATCCAATGTATTTAATGTAACAGTAAGTGCTCCTAATGGTGGAACTGATGAGTACGCAGACAACAACAGTGCATCATCATCTTTTGTAAAACCGGATGTACACAGCGGTGGGTTCTATTTACAGACAAATACTAACTTGGCCGGATGGGAAAACTCTTATACCATTAAAGATGATCAAGGAAATATAGTGATGTCGAGAAGTGGAATGGCTAGCTCTACACAATACAACGATACTATTAATTTACCTGATGGATGTTATGTGTTAGATTTCTTGGATAGTGATGATGACGGAATGAATTTCTTTGCCAACAGTGACGGAAATGGAAGTGTAAAAATGCTTTGGATACCTCCTGCATCGCCTTGGGTAAAAAACTTTAATTCAAAGTTCGGAAGTTTTATTAAATACCATTTTGTTATTGACAATACAGTTGGAGTAAAAACATATGACAAATACCAAGTAATTGAAGTATTCCCTAATCCAAGTAGTGCTATCTTTAATTTAAGTATAACAGGTTTTGATAATGAAACTGTAAATGTGGGTATTTACAACATCGTTGGTGAAGTATTATTAACTGAAGCTGCAACTTCTGTAAATGGCTTAATTAAAACGAGTTTTGATTTAAGTGAGCAATTGGATGGTATTTATTTTGTAAGAGTATTTGGCGAAGGTTCTTATACTGTTAAAAAAATAATTAAGAATTAGATTCCGTCCGGTCCAGACCGCCATGTATAGCTAAGAGTCCTTATAAATAAGGACTCTTTCTTTTTTGCGTACATATTTACGCACGGTTTTAATCTATGGAGAGTATTAAGATTCTTCTTGGTAAAAGTCTATTTACTTTACAACTTCTCTTTAATAATTGGTAAAGCAAAAAGTAGAAAATCATTTTTAATTTCACTACTCATTTCAATAATGCTAAATAAGGATAACGATTATTTTTACTCAGATATACCAAGCACTAAGAGTTCAATTATTTATTTTGATACAGAACAATCAAGGTTTGATTTGTTTTTCAATGGGTCAACAACACTAAATTTATACTATTGATAAATCGTCCGCAATAACAAATGTTAGGTGTACATGGGAAAGTTATGGGGAATTTGTCATCAAAAAAACAGTTTACCACCCACTCCAAAAGTTGTGGCCTCCCATAAATTGAGCACTGAAGTATTGGAATTGCTAAAAACGCTGATCAAATACACATCCCAAAAGCTTGTTTCAAGATAAAGACTAATCCCCTTTATAGGTTTGTGATCTGTTTTTACATGGATTTCCAAATTATGCAGCAATGCGTTTCTAAAAGGAACATTCCACCAATAATATCCTCTGGGATACCTGTTGGTTTTCTCGTATTGTTGGTATTTTTTTCCTAAAGTATGACTTGTTATTACTCCTACTGCCAACGGTTTAAATTGTATGTTCTTTTTCACATTAATATTTATTGGAGGAGTATAGATTACTTTAGAAGACGTGACATATATATTTATATCTGCCACCGATTCCGGAACATAACCTATCGAATACCTTACCTCCATATTATTCTTCAATAAACTCCATGAAACTCCCGTAGAGAACATGCCGATATTTCCGGCAAATTGTAATTGAACATGTGTTGGCCTATACCATTTGTGTATGGTATCCAATTTATTTTCCTGAGCATATAGGTCTAAAGAAAATAAAATAATCCATAATGTGAATAATATACTGTACCCCCTGTTCATTATCCATTTATTCTATTGTTTTAAAAGAATAACCGTTATCCCAAACTTTAAGCAGTATTAATTTTTCTTTTTCTGTACTATAAGAATTTAAGAAGCCTATTCCATCATTGTATGGTTCAGAAAAACTATGATTATGATTATGACCGTTAATAACAAGGATTACTTTTCTGTATTTACGTATAGCTGTCACATAATCATTTTCCAGGGCCGGGTTAAAATCTGCACTATTAGGAGGTACATGATTAACAATTATTGCCTGTTCATAATTAGAAGTATCAGCCAATTCACTATCTAACCATGAAATATTGGGTACATTATTACTAAAACCAAACTCTCTGCTATTTGTGTTTAGATAAATGAACTTTATACCATTGTACACAAAGCTAAAATCGAACGGACCATACATTTGTATATATATTTCGCCTCCATTACCAATTAGATCATGGTTTCCGACTACCGCAACATAGGGAACATTTATTTGAGATAACAGTTCGTGTGACCAGGTGTATTCTCTTTGCAACCCAAAGTCTACTATGTCTCCGGTATGGATTGTAAAATTATTATGAGGTATATTATTTATTTTATCAATTAGTTTGCTCGTAGCTTCATAAAATCGTTGTGAATCACCTATAACAGCTATTCTTACCGTATCTGTTTTGTCATTGATAAAACGAGATATATTGGTTTGATTTATATTTCTATACTCATCTTCAGGTGATACCTGATAAGGATTGTATTCAAATTTATTACAAGCAGATAATATTAAAAGGATTAATATAAGGAGGGCTTGTTCATACTTCATAGAACCAGGTGTTGACAATAATTATTTAAACGGTATCACTAACTGTCTAAATTAGTAACCACACTGATTGTCTCCAATGACATTAGTTGAACTCATTGATGATCTTTATTAGCTTGGTGGAATTCTGGCTGCAGTAGGTGTTCTGATTGAGAGACCTGAAGTTAACATAAATCGAATTAGACAGCAGCTAAGAAGATTTAGGAAACTAAAAGAAACTCTTCCCTTCTTTTACCATTCTTCTTAACAATACACTTGGTCGGTAACGGTCTTCGCCATATTCGGCTTGTAAATTTTCTAATTGTGAGAGTACTTTCTCCAATCCCATTTCATCTGCCCAAGCCAATAAACCTTTTGGGTAGTTCACCCCTTTGGTCATAGCCAAATCAATGTCTTCTTTGGTAGCAATGTTTAAAAACAAGGCATCAGCGGCCTCATTCATCAACATCACTAAAATTCTATTTAAGATTATCTGTCCAACTTTTTCATCTTTATTAGGCAAAGGCAGGTCTGTTCCCTCAGTATAATCATAATAACCTCTTCCTGATTTTCTTCCGAACCAACCCGCTTCTGAGTGTCTTTTTTGTGTAAGTGATGGTTTGTATCGTGGGTCGTAATAAAAAGCTGCAAAAACAGTTTCGGTAACGGTATAATTAATGTCATTACCAATATAGTCCATTAAGGTAAATGGTCCCATTTTAAAACCTCCTAGCTCAGTCATTGCCCAATCGATGGTTGCAAAATCAGCTACGCCCTCTTCGTAAATTTTTAAAGCCTCACCATAAAACGGGCGAGCAACTCTATTTACAATAAACCCAGGTGTATCTTTGGTTAAAACAGTAACTTTTTTCCAATCGTCTATCAGCTTTCTAGCACTTACTGTGGTGTTTTCTGAAGTCTGCACCGCAGGAATAATCTCTACCAAAGGCATCAAAGGTGCCGGGTTAAAAAAGTGAATTCCGATTACTCTATTGGCATGTTTACAGCTTGCGGCTATAGACGCAATAGATAAGGATGAAGTGTTACTTGCCAAAATGCAATCAGTAGAAACAATCTCTTCTAGTTGAGTAAAAACTTTTTGTTTTACTTCCAAGTTTTCAATTATAGCTTCTATTACTATCCCACAATTTTTAAAATCAGGTGTGTTATTCGAAAAATTAATCCTTCCGTGTATTGCATCGGCAGTTGTTCCATCAATTCTCTCTTTCTCAACTAAGCGAGCTAATATTTTTTTGATGCTTGCTTCGGCTTTGGTTAAAGCTTCTTCATTTAAATCTACCAATACTACTTGGTGCTCTTGCGTTGCAGCAATTTGTGCGATACCAGAACCCATTGAACCAGCACCTAATACTCCTACAATTTGGTTATTGGTTGTTGGTTTTTTGTTGTTGGTTTCTTCCATTATTATTTTGTTTTAAAATAATTAATAAATCCATTCAACAATTTCTTGCAAACAGTTATTTGGTTTAAAACATTTGTTAATTCTTCTTGACTAATATAATCCAAATCTAATGAAATATGTAGTTGCGTTTCTAATTCATACAACGAACCTCTTGAAATATAAAAGAACTGTATAGAATCTTTTGCATGATTTCTACCACATCCTTCTGCTATATTCGAGGGAACCGAAACAGCACACCTTCTTATTTGAGACACCAAACCATAAATTTCAGTATTTGGGAATTTTTGTGTTAGCTTATAAACACTTGTAACTAATGATTTAGAGTCTTTCCAAACATTTAATGAAGTATAATCTTTGTAATCCATCTAACAACTATTTTCTAACAACTAACAACCACATTATTCGCCTTTGAAAATAGGTTTTCTTTTTTCTAAAAAAGCACTTACTCCTTCTTGGTAATCATAAGATTGTCCTGCTTCAGTCTGAATTTTATTTTCCAAATCTAATTGTTCTGCCAAGGTATTATTATACGATTCATTTAATAACCTTTTGGTTAAACCAATACCCTTCGTTGGCATTTTTGCTAATTTTTGAGCAATTCCCAATGCAACTTCCTGTAATTCTTCATCTGCAACT
>JBFIEB010000227.1:0-4625 GCA_041603555.1 Vicingaceae bacterium | reverse complement strand
AATGCTGGGTTGTTTTCTGCAGCTATCTTCAAATATTCATTTAGATTCTGTGTCCATCCGAAATTAGAAAGAAACAAAATCACCAATATAATTAATGTCCTTTTCATATTGTTTTAAGTCTTAAAATCATAACCTAATCACCAACCTTATTAATTACTCTTAATTAATGCAGATATACGCCTCTTAAGTTTATTTTTTAATGGTTGTTCCTTGTCTTTTAACCCCTCATAAGTTACCTTACTAATTATATTTCTACATAACATTAATGATGACCAATGGTCTATTGCTTCTGATAATGCTGCCTTTGAATTAATATAAAAAGTTAATTTAGCACTATTATCCACCTGATTAAATCCTTCTGCAATATTTGCTCCAACTGAATCAATAGCTTTCATAAATGACTCCCCTAAAATGTGTCTATTTTCTTCATCAACTGATGAAAGAACATTCCATGCGTAACTAGATAGTTTTTTGTAAAGAACATATTCATTAAGTTTGTTTAAATCTTCTACTTCTATTTCTTTCATTTCAATACTAATTTTAAATTAATTTTTTAACTGCTCTTTCTTTCCAAGCAGCATATAGAACTGGGATTACAAAAAGTGTAATAATAGATACTGCCATTCCCCCAAAAGAAGGTATTGCCATTGGAACCATTATATCAGCTCCTTTTCCAGTTGAAGTTAAAACAGGTACCAATGCTAATATGGTAGTTGCTGAAGTCATTAAACAAGGTCTTATTCTTCTTGAACCTGCTTTAATTACAGCTTTTCTTACTTCTTGTTTGGTTTGTGGTTTATCTTCTGCAAATACCTGATTTAAGTAGGTTGACATTACAATTCCATCATCATCTACTATTCCGAATAAAGCTATAAACCCGACCCAAACAGCTACACTTAAATTAATAGGATGCATTTGGAACAGCTCTCTAAGGTTAGTCTCAAATACCTCAAAATTCATAAACCATGGTTGAGCATAGAGCCATATCATGATAAATCCTCCAGAAAATGCAATAATAAGGTTGGTGAAAATCATGGACGTAGTAACTACAGATTTTAACTCAAAATACAATAATAGAAATATGATGATAAGCGCCAACGGAACAACTAATGAAAGTCTTTTTTCAGCCCTTATTTGATTTTCATAATTACCTGCAAATTCATATGAAATCCCAGATGGAATAATTAAATCTCCTTTTTCTACTAATTGATTAAGGTGTTCTTGAGCATTTTCAACTACATCTACTTCAGCGAATTCTTCCAATTTATCAAACAGAACATATCCTAATAAGAAAGTGTTTTCACTCTTTATGGATTGAGGTCCTTGCACATAATTAATTTTAGAAATTTCTCCCAAAGGAATTTGAGTTCCGTTAGCAGTACCAATTAATATTTGTTTTATTTTATCTGGAGAATCTCTTAATTCTCTTGCATAACGCACTCGAATTGGATATCGTTCTCTTCCTTCTACCGTTGTAGATAACTGCATTCCACCAATAGCCACTTCAATATAATGTTGTACTTGTTTGATGGTTAATCCATATCGACCTAATGCTTTTCTATCTAGGTCAATTTCTAAATATGGTTTACCTACTATTCTATCTGCAAAAACAGCATCTTGTTCAACACCTTCCACATCTTTCAGAGCGTTTTCGAGTTCCAAACCAAAAGCTTCAATGGTTTTTAAATCAGGCCCTTTTACCTTTATCCCCATTGGAGCCCTCATTCCTGTTTGGAGCATAATTAAACGAGTTTGAATTGGCTGAAGCTTTGGGGCAGAAGTAACTCCTGGTAATTTGATAGCATTAATTTCCTTCCAAATATCATCTGAACTGTGGATATGTTCTCGCCAATTTCTGAAATACTTACCATTATCATCAGCTATTAAATCTCCTTTTTCATTTCTCTCATAATTTCCATCATTATCAACTTTAAATCTAACTCTTTCACCATCTTCATCTACAATATATTCAGGTTTATAATTAATGATGTTTTCATACATTGAAATTGGAGCAGGGTCTAACGCAGATTCTACTCTTCCTAATTTACCAACTACTAATTCCACTTCAGGAATAGCTGTTACAGCCATATCCAATTTCTGTACAACATCTACATTTTCTTCCATCCCAGAATGAGGCATTGAAGTTGGCATCAACAAAAAGGAACCTTCATCTAAAGATGGCATAAACTCTTTACCTGTCCCTGGAAATGTATGGTGCATATCGCTGTAAAAACTATTTTGTTTTATGTCTTCCTTAGCTAATCCAAATAAATCTTTAAACCCAATCCAACTGAATACACCCCAAATAACAATTATTATTGGAGCTAATAGAAATAGTATTTTATTATTTAAACACCAATTTAATATCTTATCATATTTCCAGATTATTATCCAGAAGAACCCGATAACTATTGCAATAAATAATATCACAAATAAAAAATTAGTGAAGCTGCTTTGCTGTGGTCCCAGAGGTGCCCAATGGTCAGACATTAATCCAGAAATAATTAATGAAAACAGAATAATATCCAATCGTTTTATGAATGGTCTGTATTTTTCTGGAAACCATTGAGCAAACCAATTCGATAAACCAGAAACACCAACACCTATCAATAACCATCCTAAAATGCCATAAAAGAAAATAAGAACTAATCCAGAAGCGATTGCTAATAGATTTAGACTATTACGTATTTTTTTACCATTAATTTTTACCGAAAAAATCCAATGGGCAAAAGCTGGTAATATTGTTATGGCTACTACTATGGATGCAATTAGTGCAAATGTTTTAGTGAAAGCCAATGGCCTAAACAATTTACCTTCAGCACCTTCCATAGCAAATACAGGAATAAAACTAATAATAGTAGAAACAACTGCGACCAATACTGGTGAAGCCACTTCAGACGTAGCTTTATAAATAGTTTCTAATTTAGATTCTCCTGCCGGTGCGATTTTGAAATGCCGCAGCATATTTTCTGTGAGTATGATGCCCATATCAGCAATAGTTCCAATAGCAATTGCTATTCCTGAAAGAGCTACTATGTTAGCATCTACTCCAAAATAACGCATTCCTATAAAGCAGATGAGTACGGCTATTGGAATTAACGAAGAAATCAATAATGAAGCTCTTAAATTTAAAACCATCAAGATGATGACAATAATGGTAAGGATAATTTCTTCGTACAAAGCATCATTGAGTGTTCCTAAAGTTTCTTTAATTAAGGTTGTTCTATCATAAAAAGGAATAATGGTTACTTTGGATGTTGTTCCATCGGCTAATGTTTTTTCAGGTAGTCCAGGGCTTATTTGTTCAATCTGATCTTTTACATTGGTAATTACTTCTAATGGATTTGCGCCATATCTAGCCACAACAACTCCTCCAACTGCTTCTGCTCCAGACTTATCCATAGCTCCTCTTCTCGAAGCTGGACCTAAACTTACCTTAGCAATATCTTTTATTCTAACAGGTACATTTTCTCGGCTTACAACTACTGATTCTTCTAAGTCCTCAATGCTTTTTATATAACCCAATCCCCTAACCAAGTATTCTGCTCGATTTATTTCTACTGTTTTTGCCCCTACATCTAGATTGCTATTCTTAACAGCATTCATCACCTGAATTATATTTATTCCAGCAGATTTCATTGCTGTAGGGTCAATGTCAACTTGGTATTCTTTTAAAAAACCACCAATGGATGCCACCTCCGAAACACCACTTGCTGAAGCCAAACCATATTTTACAGTAAAATCTTGTATTGAACGTAATTCTTGAGGGTCCCATCCACCAGCAGGGTTACCTTCTTTATCTCTCCCCTCCAATGTGTACCAATAAATTTGACCTAAGGCAGTCGCATCAGGGCCTAATGCAGGTTGAACGCCATCTGGTAAGGTTCCTGAAGGAAGTGAATTCAGTTTTTCTAATATTCTGGAACGGCTCCAATAAAACTCTACGTTTTCTTCAAAAATGACATATATACTAGAAAACCCAAACATTGAATTGCTTCGGATTGTTTTCACACCAGGAACTCCTAATAAAGCTGTAGTTAAAGGATAAGTAATTTGGTCATCTACATCTTGTGGAGACCTTCCCATCCATTTTGTAAAAACAATTTGTTGGTTTTCTCCAATATCAGGTATGGCATCAACTGACACAGGATTTCTAGGTATAATACCAGTATCCCAATTAAAGGGTGCTGTTGCAATACCCCAACCTACAAAAAGAGCAAGAGTTATAACAGCTACCAGCTTATTTTCAAGAAAAAATCTTATAATTCTATTTAACATGTTCTTAATTGATTTCCGTAATGATTAACAAATTGTGATATTGAAATTTATCACAAAAAATACAATTGACGATGACAAATATCATCTCAATGCACTAACATTAAATCGTAAAAATCAAATAAGAAATGACTGAATAAAGATTGGAATGTCTTTTATCAGAGGTGGTGGTGAATTGTCAGTAAAGAAATCTACTTCCGTTATTTCAGTTTCTAATAACTCAATATAAGGAGTAACAAAAGCTACTGAAAAATTAGGAGAAAAATCAAAACTTGTTAGTTGTTGTGTATAATCTTCATCATTTTGAATTAATTGAAATTCATCTTGACAACAATTAGGTTTCATTTGTT
>JBFIEB010000226.1:0-4633 GCA_041603555.1 Vicingaceae bacterium | reverse complement strand
TGTTAGGTTGATAAACCACATTATTATAAAAAAGAAATAAGCAATGTTTAGCGTTCTGTGTTGGCCTAAAATTCCTGTTGCCCAATAAGCCGGAAAAACACAAATAAATATTATCGCAAATAACATTAATAGTGAGACGAATCTATTTAAGTAAAAAGAATTACTAAATATTTCAATTTTTTCGCTTAATTTTTTATTCAGATGATAATAAAATAACGTAGCTATAATTAGCGGCAGAGAAGCTATCCATATTGCAGAAAACCGAACAGTTTGCAATAAGGATGATAAAAATGAATGTGAAAAGTTATGGGCATTTTCATAAACAGATTCTCTATATTCATTTCCAGGAGAAAAAAGCATAATCGTTGTAAAAATTATCACAAGAACAAATTGAGACAAGACTATCCTTTTTGCTTTCAGTTTCTGTTTATAAAAAACAGCTGTAATGATTGCTAAAATTAATAGGATTGATAATGTAAGCACTTCATTAAACCCACAGACAATAAAAAGAAGAAAAGAAAGCACAATTACTTTATAAGGTTGACTTTTTGCCCTCGTTGTTTTAATGAATATGCCTCCATAAATTAACGTAAAAATTATCCCTAATTGATAAATTACTGCGCCCGTAAACCAGTAAAATCCCTCGGAGATAATCGGAACGTTATGAATAAATATGAGACTAAATATTAATGCTATTATTAGTTGTTTTTCTTTAGATAAGTTATAAAGTAAATGTTTTATGAAATAATAACTAGATGAAACAAATAGCCCTATAATTAAAATTGGAATTATTTTATATCCAATAAAACTTCCGTAGGAAATTGGATTTAAATAGATAAAGACATTTGAAATATACCTCCCGTTCCAATAAAGATATGTTTGTTTTATTAAATGGAACATATCATTTTCTTTTGCCTGAACAGCAAATCCAAAATCATCAGAACTTGGGTTGGCAAAAAAACTCAAATAGCAATACGGTAAAAATGCCAAAAAAAGGAAATACAAAAAAATCTGCGTTTTATCTATTTGTTTCATCATTATAAAAATATCGTATGAAAATACAAAATGGCTACAAAAGACATTATTTTATAATCATTTCATAAAAACCAACATAACTTCCTCTTTTTCAGGTGTTTATGGTTTTTCAATATAAATGACTTTCTCTGCATTTTAGAGTTATTATACTACAGCGCGTCTAAAGTTGATTAAATCGCCTTAAAAACGGTTTTTTATGAATAATTTTTGAACTCATTTTAAGATGATATGAAAATTTGTTTCACGTGAAACAAAAGTTACCTTCCATGAAAAACCAATAAAACGGAAATATCAGAGGGTGAAATTCCGCTTATTCGAGAAGCTTGTCCAAGAGTGGTAGGTTTAATTTTAGAAAGTTTATCTACTGCCTCCGCTGAAAGTGAGCTCAATTTTGAATAATCGATGTCCTTATAAATTTTAATGTCTTCTAATCGCATCAATTTATCTGCCACTTCCTTCTCTCGTTTTATGTAGCCTTCATATTTCATTAATATTTCAGCATTCTCTATTTCAATTTCATTAAACGACAGCAATGCTTCTCCAAGTTTATTATTATTTTCTTTTAGTCCATTAACTGTAATATTAGGTCTTGTTATAACTGAAGATGCCTTGACTTTTTGTTTTAGTGGAGATGACTTTTGTTCCTTTAAATAAGAATTTACTTCTTCTGGAATTAAACTAGTTTTTGCGAAGTTATGGATGATTTTTTGAATGTTCTTTGTCTTCTTTTCTACTAATTTTAATCTTCTTTCATCTGCTAACCCGAGTTTATGAGAAATGGCCGTTAATCGGATATCAGCATTATCTTGTCTTAAAAGAATTCTATATTCGGCTCTTGAGGTAAACATTCTATATGGCTCTGATGTGCCTTTTGTTACCAAGTCATCGATTAAAACCCCTATATACGCCTGATCCCGTTTTAGAACAAAAGGGTCTTTATCATTATTCTTTAAATGAGCATTTATACCAGCCATTAATCCTTGTCCGGCAGCCTCCTCGTATCCAGTCGTTCCATTAATCTGCCCAGCAAAATAAAGGTTTGGTACTATTTTAGTTTCAAGGGTATTGTTTAATTGTGTTGGCTGAAAAAAATCATACTCTATTGCATAGCCAGGTCGAAACATTCTAGAATTTTCAAACCCCGGAATTAATCGCATTGCTTCATATTGAACGTCTTCTGGCAATGAAGTAGAAAACCCATTTAAATAAATTTCTGCAGTATCCCATCCTTCAGGTTCAACAAAAAGCTGATGTCTCTCTCGTTCAGAAAATCGCACAATCTTATCTTCTATTGAAGGACAATATCTAGGCCCAAGTCCTTGTATTCTTCCAGCAAACATTGGTGATTTTTCAAACCCTGTTTGTAAAATATCATGTACATTCTTGTTGGTGTAAGCAATAAAACAACTTCTTTGTTTGGTTATTTTATCTCTTTCTATAAATGAAAAACATCCTGGATTATCGTCACCAGGCTGTTCTTCCATCTTAGAATAATCCAAAGATCTTCCATCCACTCTTGGCGGTGTTCCTGTTTTCATCCTACCTGATTGAAACCCCAAACTAACAAGTTGTTCTGTTAGTCCAACCGATGGTCTGGCGCCAGCCCTGCCTCCTCCAAATTGTTTCTCACCTATATGAATTAGCCCATTTAAAAAAGTTCCGTTTGTCAAAATAACTGTCTTAGACCTAAATTCAACGCCTATCTGTGTTTTTACTCCAGTACAATTCCCTTTTTCTACCAATAATTCAACAACCATATCTTGCCAAAAATCTACATTTTTAGTTTTCTCCAGCATTAGGCGCCATTCTTTAGAAAACAACATTCTATCATTCTGGGTTCTTGGACTCCACATTGCTGGTCCTTTAGAACGATTAAGCATTTTGAATTGGATAGCGCTTTTATCGCTCACAATACCAGAATACCCGCCTAAAGCATCAATTTCTCGCACAATTTGTCCTTTAGCCACTCCTCCCATAGCCGGATTACATGACATTTGAGCTATAGTGTCCATGTTCATGGTGACCAAAAGTGTTTTCGATCCTAAATTAGCTGCTGCTGCTGCTGCTTCGCAACCAGCATGACCACCACCTACAATGATTATATCATAATTATAATTCATAAATTTTAAAATGTTTCACGTGGAACAAATTTAAATAGAGAGCAAAGATAAATAAAAATCTTCCTTAGACCGAATAACTTCTTTGTCAGAATCACTCTTGTCGTCATAGCCAACAAGGTGTAAAATTCCATGAATAATTACCCGATTAAGCTCATTTTGAAATGAAGTGTTAAACGAAATTGCATTTTCTTTTACCCTATCTATGCTAATAAAAACATCTGTGTTTACAATATTTTCATTGCAATAGTCAAAGGTTATAACATCAGTAAAACTATCATGTTTTAAGTGTTCCAAGTTAATTTTATGCAAATAATCATCGGAACAAAAGATATAGGTAACTTCTCCCGTTTCTTTTCCTTCTTCCGAAATAACGTTTTGAATCCACTTTGAGATATTTTCCTTGTGATTTAAGTCAAAAGAAATATCTTCCGTTAAGAATGAAATAGCACCTTGAAAAACCATTAATTAGCTGAAAGAGAGAATCTTAGCGTAATTTTGGTTCCGTTGTCTTCAAATGAAACATCATCAGCAAGGCTCTTCATTAAAAAGACACCTCTACCACTAAGTTTCTCTATGTTTTCTGGAAGCGTTGGGTCAGGAATATTATTAAAATCAAACCCCTCTCCCTCGTCTTTAATAGTAAACTCAACCTCTTTAGCTTTTGTTTCCATGTTTAGGTTAACCTTTTTGTCTGGGTTTAAATGGTTTCCATGGGTTATTGCATTGTTAACTGCTTCTGTTAACGCGATTAAAATGTTACCATAATGATCTTCTCCAAACTTATATTGTTCACAGACATTATCTATAAAACTTTCTATTTTTGAAAGGCTTTCTACCGTTGAAGAAAGCTCAATTTCTTGAATAATACCGCCTTGAATCATTGATTAATGTTTTGAAAATATTGTGTTACTTTTTTCTTATAAAAATTATTTAAATTGGGAGGGGTTGTTTTTATTAAATCCACTTCCTTTTCCTTTTGTTTATTATACTCAAAAAATAACTCAGGGTTACCTTTTACCTGGCTTTTTCCTTCCTTAGATTCCCGCTTCTCGTCCCACTCCCTCTCTCTATCTGCTTTTTCAGACTCTAACAACCTTGTTAAAATTTCTTTTTGTCTGTTAATTGTTTGTTGTGTAATACGCTTATTTACAATGTCTGTTTCATTTTGCTCCATTAATTTAGACAGGCCATTAATTCCGCTGCCCCCTTGTCCTTTTTTAAGTTTATTTAACTCTTCTCTGATTTTAGCTTGTTGCGCAGCCATTTTTGCCAAGGACTCACTCATCCCTTGTCCTCCTGGCATTCCCATTCCTTCCCCTTTCTTGTCCCCTGGGTTTTTTCCTCCTGGCTTATTACCTTTCTCAAGAGCCTTTTTCATAGCTTCCATTTGTTTATTTAATTGTTCTTGCATTTTTTTAATGCTTCCCATCCCTGGTTTTGGCTTCCCATTTCCGCCAGGTTTATTACAGCTCCCTTCG
>JBFIEB010000225.1:0-4670 GCA_041603555.1 Vicingaceae bacterium | reverse complement strand
TTTGTTGATTTTTTTTTAGGTAATGTATAAGTATGTCTTCATTTTTTTGAGGCTTATTTTTTACAATTGCCCAGTATGTTTTTTGAATCTCTTTATTATGAAACATTTTATTGATTCTTGTAAGTGCTTTACTGGTTTTAGCAAACATAATTATTCCAGTAGTCGGCCTATCTATTCTATGAGGTGTGCCTAAATAAACCTCTCCAGGTTTGTTATTTTTAATTTTGATATAATCCTTAACAATTTCATTTAAAGGTCTATCTCCAGTTTTGTCACCTTGTATTATATCTCCTGATTTTTTGTTGACAACAATTATATGATTGTCTTCATAAAGTATTTCAATAGGAGGTAAGTTGGACATGAATGAAAATATAGTTACTCAGGAGTATTATTAAAAGTTACTTTAATGTTTTTTGAAATTTCTGTTCTATATTTATTACGACCTTCAACAATAAAGATATTTTTATAATATCCTTTTCCCGGGATATCGATATTCATTTCATATTTATTTGGAGGAAGAATCATTATATAATTACCTTTTGTTGGGTTTACCTCATATATGCCATACAATTCCTCAGTACTTTTATCAAAAACTTCAATACTTAAAGGAATATTAAATAAGCTAGAATCAGCTTTTAAAACATAGCCTTTAATAGTTGTATATGAAGATTCTGTGTCTTTAAAATCAACCCTATAGATGTCTTCGCCTCCATAAGAATCATTACGAAAAGTAGAGATATAGGCATATTTCATATTTTCACTAAAACAAATGCTAGTGTTATCATAAGGTGTGTTAATTGGGTATCCAATGTTTTTAGGTATAGACCACTCTTTCTTTGCAAGATCAAAGTGGGTCACAAACATATCATAGCCTCCAACTGAATTATGTCCTGTAGATGCAAAGTATAGTGTATATCCGTTATTGGTTAGATAGGGGTATGACTCATCAAAAACTGTATTAATTGTGTTTCCCATGTTAACAGGTTCAGCCCATTCATCATTAGGTAATTTTCTGCAGATATACAAATCCTGTTGACCTATTCCTCCAGTCTTGTCACTGGAATAAATTATATAATTCCCATCATTGGAAATTGTAGCAGATATTTGTTTACTAGAACTTAAGTTGATGTTTTTAGATTTAATTTCTAAAGATCTTTTAAAAGAAGATTTAGTTTTAGTGGAGATCTGTAAATTATTTTTACTCTTAGGATTATTTACATGATAAATTACATATTTTCCATTTTCAGAAATTCCAGCGATTTGTTCATTGCCATAATCATTAGGGGATCCAATAGTTTTTGATTTACTCCACTTCCCATATTTATATTTAGAGATGTAAATATCAGCAGTATAATAGCCTTCTAAATCATAAACCATTCCAGTAGTTCCTTTTCTTCTTGTGCTAAATAACAGTATGCTTTCATCAGGTGTTATAACAGGGGTGTACTCTTTGCCATTTGAATTAACACTTTTCCCTAAATTCTCAAATTCAACATTTAAAGGAGTTTTGATAAGTGTTTTACCGTTATTACACATCTCAATGTATCGATTAGATTTACTGGTTAAATCTGATTTAGCTCCAGCTGTACTTTTATACTTTTTGTATAAAGTAATTGCTTTTTCATATTTGTTAGATAAATGATATGCTCTTGCCAAATGATACCAAACTTCAACAGGTATTGTTGGGTCTTTTGTAACGCCTTCCAACATTTTAATCCCATCATTTAATTCGTAAGTATATACTAGACAAACGCCAAATCGATACTTGTTTTTCAAGTTGGTCATGTTTTTTTTGTAAATAACACGATACAGCTCTTTAGCTCTTTGAAAATTATCTAAATCAAACATTTTACTAGCATTATCTGAATTTTCATAATTTAGTTTCTGAGCATAAACACTTGAAAACATAAGTCCAGTAATAACAAAAAAGAGGAGAGATATTTTTTTCATTTGAAAGATAATTATAATCTTAAACCGCCTGTTAGTACTGTTCTTTTTCGTTAGGGAAATCTTTTGACTTAACATCTTTGATATAAGATTCAAATGCACCTTTCATTTCTTCATAAAGGTTATGATATCTCCTTAGAAATCTGGGGCTAAATTCATGTGTTATCCCTAACATATCGTGAACAACCAAAACCTGTCCATCAACACCATTTCCAGCACCAATTCCTACAACTGGTATTTTTAAATTTTTAGCCACGTCACCCGCTAAACTAGAAGGAATTTTTTCTAATATTAGCGAAAAACAGCCAGCGTCTTCAAGTAATTTAGCATCTTCTTTAAGTTTGGCTGCTTCTTCTTCTTCTTTAGCCCTAACAACATAAGTTCCAAATTTATATATAGATTGAGGTGTTAAACCTAAATGCCCCATAACTGGAATTCCTGCTGAAAGGATACGATTTATAGAGTCTAATATTTCTTTTCCTCCCTCTAATTTAACCGCGTGTGCGCCAGATTCTTTCATTATTCTTACAGCGGAAGCTAGAGCTTTCTTAGAGTTCCCCTGATAAGTGCCAAAGGGCATATCTACAACCACCAATGCACGTTCAACAGCTCTAATTACAGATGAAGCATGGTATATCATTTGGTCTAATGTTATAGGTAGAGTAGTTTCATGACCTGCCATTACATTAGAGGCTGAATCACCAACCAATATAATATCAATACCAGCATTATCAATAATTTTTGCCATTGAGAAATCATATCCCGTTAACATAGATATTTTTTCATTTCTCAACTTCATTTCCTGAAGCACATGGGTGGTAACTCTTTTTATATCGTTAGAATGAATTGACATTTAGCCTTTAGTTTATTTTTTATTACCGTTTATTACCAATAGTAACCACTGGTAAATTTTATTTGAATGCAAAGCTACAAAAACTGTTTGTTTTAATTAAAAATGATATTTTTGTGTACAAATAACCAACTTTATGAACAAATTTCTTCTTTTAATACTTCTTGCGGTAACATTAGGCTCAATTTCTTGCGAAACGGATATTGATGTAAACGCAGATTATCAAGATATACCAATTGTTTATGGAATTATTAATCCGAATGATGACAATCATTATATAAAGATTAATAAAGCTTTTTTAGGAGCAACAAATGCTTATGAATTAGCTGCTAATCCAGAAAATTTTAATTATGCTGATGGAGAATTAGAAATTACTGTTCAAGAATTTGCAGAAAATGGAAGTTTAGTTAAAACTTTTAGCACTACTAATGCTACTGGACCTTTAGCTATAACAAGAACTGTTAATGAAATACCTAAAGATCCTGGTATATTTGCCAACTCAAGTAATGTATTGTACAAATTTGTTGAGCCCGACCTTGATTCAGTTCTTCTTAATAAACGTAACAGTATCTACAAATTAAAAATAGTGAATACCCTTTTAAATAAGGAGATTACTGCTGAAACTAATATAGTTGGAGCTAGTGCTGTAGCTTATCCTGGAGGACAAAATAAACTACAATTTCATAATGGTGTGAATTTTTTACAACCTCCTGCATTTACAGTAAACACTGGATTGGATGTGGGGCGAGTAGAATTAAGCTTAATATTTCACTATACTGACTATTTTACTACGTCTAGCGGTTTAGCTCCGATTGCTCACATTATATCTATGCCTTTAGGAGAGAAGATAACAGGAACAACTCAAAGTAAACAAGTGGAATGGACATTAAAAGGAGAAGAATTTTATCAAAAAGTTATAGATGGAACTCCATCTACTGCTTCGATTCCATTTTTATCGCACAGAGAAGTTGGGAATTTTTCATTGGAAATAGATATTGCAGGTTCTGAATTAAGCACTTTTATGGCTGTTAGTGCACCTAGCACTTCTATTAATCAAGAAAAACCATCCTATACTAATATAACAAATGGATTGGGTATTTTTTCATCTAGAGAAAAGCAAATATGGACATCTTCTATTATACCAGCAACTGGAAACATTAATTTACAGACGGCTTCCATAAAACATTTAAAAACTTTAGGATTAGGTTTTTGTTTTGGTGTTAGCCCAACTTCAGGGCACATGTGCAATCAATTACCATAGTTTATTTTTAATGATTTTGATTTACTGTCGTAATGTCATCCTTTTGTCAGTTAACTAAAGGTGATTTTTTAAGTATTCTGCCAATATTTCTTTAATTCTTCCTAAAAATGCAATGGCATATTGTTTGACTATTGTCAATTCGAATAAATTGATAAAAAATTAAAACAATATATTATGAGTAAAATTATAGGAATAGATTTAGGAACAACCAACTCGTGTGTTTCAGTAATGGAGGGAAATGAGCCAGTTGTAATCCCTAATGCAGAAGGTAAAAGAACCACACCTTCTATTGTAGCATTTATAGAAGGAGGAGAAAGAGCAGTTGGTGACCCTGCAAAACGTCAGGCGATTACTAACCCTGAAAAAACAATATCTTCTATAAAAAGATTTATGGGAAATACGTTTGATCAAGTTTCAGCAGAAATTAAGCGTTCTTCATATAAAGTAGTTAAAGGAGATAACAATACACCAAGAGTAAAAATTGATGATAGGCTTTATACTCCTCAGGAAATTTCAGCAATGATTCTTCAAAAAATGAAAAAAACGGCTGAAGATTATTTAGGGCAAACAGTTACTGAAGCTGTAATTACTGTTCCTGCTTACTTTAACGAT
>JBFIEB010000224.1:0-4710 GCA_041603555.1 Vicingaceae bacterium | reverse complement strand
GTAATGGTTCTGTTGTTTGTTGTAATTTTTAATAGATAGAATCCAGCTCCTAAATGAGCTAAATTAATAAAATTAGTGTTGGATTTATTATTTAAATTATTTCTATAAACTAATTTACCAATAGTGCTATAAACTTCAATTCCCTTAATACTATAATCTGAGCTTTTAACGGTAAAACTGTTTTCAAAAGGATTGGGATACACATTAATATTATCGAATAGTTTTTCTGCTATACCGACTCCAAACGTTTGATGGATGTTAAGATTATCTATATATATTAAATTTCCACCATCAGATTTGTTTTCAATAAAAAGTTGAACAAAATTTAACCCTGCTAAAATATCCAAATTAACTGTGTCATTTCGCCACTCATTAGGATCTGGTGTAAAATAAATGGGCTGGTCAGCTGCTGTTGCCAAAATATCACCATCTTTTTCCCAAAGTAAATTTTTGGTTATTCCACAATCAGTAGAATAATAAATACCCAAGGTGTCAGACACCCAAAACCACCATTGTGCGTGAGCAACATCAAAAGTTAGGTCTGCAGTGGTAATTGAAGAAAAATCTAAAAATGGAGAAACCAAATAATCTTTTTCTCCATAAAAATTGGATGAATAGTTATCAATCATAAAACTAGAAGAACTTAATCCAAACCCTCCCACTACAGTGGTATGCTCCCAAGTTACACCATTATCTTCATTGACGATAGACCAGCCTGTCGGAACCGTTGTACTGCTTTCAAATCCTTCAACAACTGGCAATGGAATTCCTGTAGATGGGTTTTGAACTTTTATATAATTTGGAATATATGAGGAGTCACTTCCATAGGGGTTTGACACTACTAAGGAAACAGCATAATTTCCAACAGTTGGATAACAAACAATAGGATTGAGATCTGTGGAGGTGCTTGGAGTTCCTCCTGGAAAATACCATTTCCATTGCTGACCAAGGTTAACCGTCAGGTTAGTGAATTTGGAACAATTACCAGGACAAATAACTGTATCTGGTGTACTAAAATTTGCTACAGGTGGTACTGATGAGGCAAATAAATCCGATTCCCATAAACCTCTGCCATATGTGGCTGCTCTAATTTTACCGCTACCATAATGAATTTCTAATTCATTAACGATAACATTAGGTAGGTTGGTCATAAAGGATTGCCACTGCAATAAATCATCATTCTTATAGTAAATACCAATATCTGTTCCAACGTAAATACCGTTGTTTGTTCCATATTCATGTACTACACAATTTATAGGGAGATTAGGTAAGTTGCCTGAAACATTAATCCAAGAACTTCCTCCATCAATAGATTTATATACTTTTTGTCCATTCGAAAAACCAGATAGACTTACCCAAAGTATATTGGGATTTGTATTGTGAACTGTAATGTAAGTAATGACATTATTTGGCAGCGTATTGGTAATGTTAGTCCAATTCGTTCCTCCATTAGTAGTTTTTCTAATAACATTGTCGGTTGCCGCGTATATCACATTATTATCTGAGGGGGCAACAACCAATGATTTTAATTTCTGAGTTGAATTAAAGCTAGAAATGGTATTCCAAGAACCTCCTCCGTTAGTAGATTTCCAAACATCATCATATCCTAAATAAATAGTATTAGAGTTTACTGGATCTAACGTGTAAGGTGTTACCCATGCTCCAGTTGCGTTAATACTACCAGTTATTCCATTAAATGAACCTCCTCCGTTGGTAGATTTATAAACATTTCCAAATTGGCTTGTTGAATAGATAATATTAGGATTGGCATAATCTACTAAACATTCCATCCCATCACCTCCAGTTACATGAGTCCAGCTTCCATTCTTTAATAAAGTGCAACCATTGTCTTGGGCACCTACTATAATTGTTCCAGCAGTTAAAGTACTCCCTCCCATTCGGTAAAATTGTGAATGCTGAATACCTGAAGTAATATCCGTAAAATTTCCTCCATTGTTAAGGGATCTAAAAATTCCTCCATCTGAACCAACAAATAAGGTACTTCCATAAAAATCTACTGTGTGAATATCAGCATGAACATATTCATAACTTCCAGTAGGCCAATTCCATTGGCTTAAGGCAGTTAATGAGGCTCCACCATTAGTAGATTTCCATAAATTGATTCCGGCAGTATAAACTTCATTTTTGTTGGTTGGAGAAACAGCTAATCCCATATCATACCAACTTTGGCCTCCAGAATCGCCACCATTCGTATTATAACCAAATACATTTGGGCTATTTGCTCTTAAGTTAAAAGTTGTTCCACCATCTGTAGATCGATACAGCCCTAAAAAGCTATTGTCATTTACATTGGAGGCTAATGCATAAATATAATTAGTATCACTAGGGGTAACAGCAATAGATAATCTACCAACATTAGTTCCAGCAGGCATTCCTGCAGTTATATTTGTAAAAGTATTTAGATTACCCTCAGCAGTAGATTTGTAAAAAAGGTTTTGAGTACAGGCAAAAATGGTATTGGTATTTGCTGGGTTAAATTCCACATCTCTTATAGAACCGCTCAATACACTATTCCAGCTAATTCCTGCATTAGTACTTTTAAATAAGCCTACACTTGTTGCAACAAATAATACATTTGAGTTGGTTGGGTCTACAATAATTTTTCGCATTACCCTAGCTTGAGTGGTACTCCAATTTAGGCCAGTATTGTTCCATGTAGTTCCACCATCTGTAGATTTCATTACCCCAATACTATAAGTGTCATTTCCATCTCCATCACCTGTGGCGATATAAATGATGCTAGAGTTATTGTAGTCAACGGCAATTCCGGAAACACCTAGAGATGAAAAATCATCAGTTAAGGCCGACCAAGAATTACCATTATCAGAGGATTTCCATAAACCTCCGGCTGGCGTACCAATGTATATTATACTACTATTATTAGGGTCAACGGTAATAGCATTCACTCTGCCAATTCCCGGATTCCAGCCAATAGAATTCCAACTAGTTGGTCCTAGCGGAATCCAATTAGATGTTTTATCATTTGCCTGTCCCTTTGGAGCAGTGTATTTACTTTTAAATTTTACAAATTCATCATAAGCTAACGCTGGATTTGGAAATTTACCTGTAGGATAAACCCTTGGCTCCATAAACCACTCCCATCTTTTAAATTGCTTCCATCCTTTCCCTTTTTCATAAGGTTTGTTTTCCCAATGGTCGTAAAAAGATTTTTGGATATCATAAAAACTAACGTTTTGATCTTCCATTAAACGAACATATTCCTGAGCTTGAGAAATAGTTGAGGTAAAAATAATAATAGTGGTTAACGTTAAAATACGTTTCATATAGATATCCTTTAATACTTAAATTAGGTACATCAAAGGTATCTATTTAATCTTGAAAAAAGTACAATAATCAATAAACGGCTTGGATTCCTACTTAGTGTTTTAAGCACTTGCAGTTTCTAATTCTCTATCAACTTTTTTAAATAGGCCCTGTAACACTTTTCCCGGTCCGACTTCTGTAACTGATGTTGTACCATCTGCTAGCATGTGTTGCATAGTTTGTGTCCATTTTACCGGGGCAGTCAGCTGAGCAATTAAATTTGCTTTGATTTCTTCGGGGTCAGTAACTGACCATGCTGGCACATTTTGGTATATAGGACAAGTTGGTGTATTAAAAACGGTGCTATTAATTGCTGCTTCTAATTCTTCTCGTGCGGGCTCCATTAAAGGAGAATGAAATGCTCCGCCAACTGGCAAGACTAATGCTCTTCTCGCTCCTGCAGCTGTTAGTTTTTCACAGGCCTCATTTATAGCATTAATAGTACCCGAAATTACTAATTGACCAGGGCAATTATAGTTTGCTGGAACTACAATTCCATCTATTCCGGCACAAATACTCTCTACCACCTCGTCTTCTAAACTTAAAATAGCAGCCATAGTAGAAGGGACAACTTCACAAGCTTTTTGCATAGCTAAAGCTCTTGCAGAAACTAATCTTAAAGCATCTTCAAAACTTAAAGTTCCGTTTGCAACTAATGCAGAAAATTCACCCAAAGAATGTCCTGCAACAATGTCTGGCTTAAAATCATCTCCTAGAGTTTTAGCTAATATAACAGAATGAAGAAAAATAGCAGGTTGTGTAACTTTAGTTTGTTTTAAATCTGCTTCTTCTCCATCAAACATAATATCAGTTATTCTAAAACCTAATATATCATTGGCTTTTTCAAACATTTCTTTTGCTAGTTCAGAACTTTCATAAAGCTCTTTACCCATTCCTACAAATTGAGATCCTTGTCCTGGAAAAACGTATGCCTTCATTTATTTTTTAAGTTATTGTTTTGGTCGCAAATGTAGTAAAACTTAAAAAACTGTTAAGGAATGACCATTTTGAATAATGCTATTCAAAATTATTACCTTTATCACAACATGAATAGGAAAACCATAAGAACGATTATTTTTCTGGCAATTTTATCGCTTATCGGCATTGTGGCTACTCAAATATTTTGGGTAAAAAATGCCTATAACCTTCAAGAAAAACAGTTTCATGACAGGGTTTATATCGCTTTGACCAATGTTACACATGAGTTATTAGACATACATAAGGATGAATCAGAACTCATTAAGCCCGTTAAACAAATTGCTTCTAATTATTACACGGTAATGATTAATGATACAGTAAATCCATATTTGCTTGAAACGCTGCTGAGAAATGAATTTATTCAGCGTAACATTAATATTGATTTTG
>JBFIEB010000223.1:0-4736 GCA_041603555.1 Vicingaceae bacterium | reverse complement strand
TGGTTTAATTATGAAAGAACTTCATTCAGAATATCAACTTGGTGAAATTACATCTAACATGGCAACGCTTTTAAAGCGAAACACTGAAAAATTTCATGATAAATATGTTTATCAAGAGAAGAATGCTGATAACGTTTATGAAGGAATTAAATGGGAATATTTTTACCACAATATTGAGAAAATTGCCTTTAATTTAAAGCAAACGGGGTTTCAGAAAGGAGAAAAGATGATTCTTTTCAGCAGAAATCGAATGGAACTGTTAGAGTTGGAATTGGCTATTATGGCTTATGGCGGTATAGCGGTTCCAATATTTGCTCATTTTAAACAAGAAACTGCTGAATTATTGATTAACCATTCAGATGCAACTTGGATGGCTGTTGCTGGGCAGGAGCAAATGGATAATATCGGAGGGGAATTAAATCAGTTGAAATCTATTTTTCATTTTGATAATGTAAGTGACACCCGATACAATAATTTAGTTCCGTTCTCCCAATTACAAAAGAACATTCCGCAAGAAGCAATTTCTTGCTTAGATGAAAGTATTGACCCAGATACCATTTGTTTGAATATGTATACCTCTGGAACGATGGGTACACCGAAATGTGTTCAGTTAACACATAAAAATATTTTATCTCAACAAGCAGCATTAGATGTCGTTTGGGATGTAAATGAGAATGATCGATTTTTAGCTTACTTGCCTTGGCATCATAGTTTTGGGGGTATATTCGAATTATTTACAGCACTCTATAATGGAGCTACTTATTATTTAGAAAGTAGTTATGGTCGTGATGCCGATTCCATTTTTGAGAATTGGAAATTAGTAAGACCAACTATATTTTTTAGTGTGCCTAAAGTATATCAATCTCTCTACGAAAAAACCTTAGCCAATAAAGAAGCGGGGGATATTTTCTTTAATTCTGGTTTAAAATTCATATTTACTGCTGCCGCTGCTTTACCAGAAAAACTATCGCAAGAATTTCAAAAAAGAAATATACCGGTAATTGAAGGTTGGGGCTTAACCGAAACTTCTCCTTGTTGTACACTTACTGACCCAACTTTAAAAAGAGTTTTAGGCGTAGTAGGCAAACCAATACCGGGTGTTAGTGTTCGAATTGCTGATGATGAAGAAATACAAGTAAAAGGTCCTAATGTAATGGTAGAATATTACCATAATGATGAAGCTAATGATGGTGTATTTACTGAAGATGGTTGGTATAGAACTGGAGATGTAGGAGTAATTACTGAAACAGGATTAAAATTAATTTCTCGAAAAGATAGAATTTTTAAATTATCCAATGGAGAAAAAGTAATTCCAACAGATTTAGAAAAAGTAATTGAGTTGAAATGCCACTATGTGCAACACGTAATTATTTCAGGAAGCGGAGAAGACCATCCAGTAGCATTGATTTTTCCAAATCAAAAGATGTTGGAAAAACCAGATTATCAATTATCACCGGAGGATGGGTGTTTTTGCCCTAGAAGTTTAAACGAGTTGGGAAAATGTTTACAGGGCTGTTTACACGATGCGAATGGGGATATTAAACAGAAATTTTCAAAAATTAAATCGGCAGCTATCATTAAAAGCGAATTGTCATTAGAAGATAATACATTGACTCCATCTATGAAAGTTGCACCGAAAAATGTATTGGAAAAATACAAAGCTCATCTTCAAAAAATGTACGGGAAAGATGTTCCTGTTGAAGAGGAAGTTTATGTAGTTGAATTAGATACTAAAAACGAAATAGCTAGAAAAATTGTACACGATTAAATCAACAGATACGATGAAAAAGCTAATGGGAGAATACTTTCTTTCATTAGAATCAGGCAAAAAGAAAGTTGCTTGGTGTACTAGTGTTGGTCCTGCAGAATTGTTGCGTTCATTTGGTTTTGAGGTGTATTTTCCTGAAAATCATGGCGCATTAATGGGAGCTTCACGAACAGCTATGGATTACATCCCAGAAGCTATTAAATGTGGCTACTCAGGTCATGTATGCTCTTATACCACAGCAGATATAGGTTCTTATTTAAAAGGAGAATCTCCTTTAAAAACACATTATGGAATGAAAGGGCATCCAAAGCCAGATATCATTGCATACAATACCAATCAGTGTAGAGAAGTACAAGATTGGTTTACCTTTTTTGCTGATGAATTTGATTGTCCTATTGTTGGGATTCAACCTCCAAGACATGTTGATGAGGTAAGTCAAGAAGAAGTGGATTTAGTGGTACAACAATTCAAGAAAATGATTCCAGCTTGCGAAGAAGTAAGTGGACAAAAATTCTCCTTAACTAATTTTAAAGAAACAGTTCGATTAAGTAAAGAAGCGACATTGTTGTGGCAAAAAGTTTTAAAGACATCTACAGCTATGAATGCTCCATTAAGTTTTTTTGATGGAACTATTCATATGGGGCCAATTGTAGTATTAAGAGGAACACAAATTGCCAAAGACTATTACTCTACCTTATTAGCAGAATTAGAAGAAAATGTTACCAATGGTATTGGTTTTTTACCTGAGGCTACAACACGTATCTTTTGGGAAGGAATGCCTATCTGGGGTAAACTCAGAATGATGAGTGACTTGTTCACTTCCAATGGTTCTGCTGTTGTTGCCTCTACCTATTGTAGTAGTTGGGTGTTTGATAAATTCGATGAAAACAATCCTTGGGAATCTACAGCAAGGGCTTACACTGAAATTTTCATCAATAGAAGTGATAAAGCGAAAGAGAAAATGCTAGCCGAATGGTTTAAAGAATACAACATTGACGGAATTGTCTATCACGATTCTAAAACATGCTTTAATAATTCCAATGCAAAATTTGGGATGCCACAACGATTACAAAAAGTAACGGGAGTTCCTTCTCTAATCATTGAAGGCGATTTATGTGATCTTCGTTTCTTCTCTGAAGGACAAAGCATTACTAAGGTGGAAACCTTTTTAGAACAAATAGAAGATACTAAAGTATTAAGCTAAATGAACAAAGCAAACAACATAAAAGTAGGTGTAATCGGAATGGGACCGGTAGGAATGATTTTAGCTGCTAAGCTAAAAGAAGCTGGTTGTACCGTTGCTGTTTGTGATAAAAATGAGGTGAAATACAATAAGATAAAAAACGATGGTATTATCCTTGAAAATGTAATTGAATCAACCACCAAATTCAAACATGTATATCGATCAATTGTTGAAATGTCTGAATTGGATTTAGATTACTTAATTTTTGCACTAAAATCCTATCAAACATTTGAAGTAGCTAAAGAAGCAGAAATTCTTAACTCAGAAAAATTAACGGTTATTTCTGCTCAAAATGGAATAGATGTTGAACAACTTTTAGCACCTTCTTTTGGTGAGCATAAAATACTTCGAATGGTGATTAATTATGCCGGAAATATAAGTTCACCAAACACAGTAAAAGTTACCTTCTTTACACCTCCAAATTATATAGGGTCTATTGATGATAGCAAAGCTGAACAATCTAACCTTTTTGCAGAAACATTAAATAGTGTGGATTTAACAACTATTTCCGTTGATTCATTTGAAATGTTAAAACGAACTTGGGAAAAAACAATTTTAAACGCTTCGTTGAGTCCATTATGTGGGGTTGGTAGATTGACAATGGCCGAAGCGATGGCCGATCCAGATACGGTAGAATTAATAGAACAGACTATTAATGAAGGTATTGATGTGGCGGAAAAAGAAAAGATTCGTTTTCCAGATGATTTTTTAAGACACTGTTTAAGATACCTCAAAAAAGGAGGGGATCATTTTCCTTCACTAGCTGGAGATGTTATCAATAATCGTCAAACCGAAATCGATTATTTCAATGGAAAATTGGTGGAGTATGGAAAGAAACATTATGTAAGAACAACATTAAATCTAGCTTTTACCAATATGGTAAAAGCAATGACCAATAAAAATATTGTATCCAGAATACCTGGTGTAGCAGGAGACAACAACAAAAAGATTATTCAAAAAGGAATGGTGGAAAAGAACAAATCTTCCATTTATTTTAAAGGAAAAGAGTGTTTCTTGGGAATTGACCTAGGGTCAGCTTATACCAAGTTCAGCATAATTGATGATAAAGGAAACCCCATTTTTAGATATGCCTTACCTACATTAAGTAAAGACAGACATGCCATGAAGAATATTCTTCAGGCAATTCATGCTGAATTTGATATCAAATACAGTTGTGCTACAGGTTATGGAAGAAAAGTATTTACTGAAACTGACATTGTTAAAACAGAAATTAATTGTGCTGCGGCTGGTGTTTCCAAATATGTTCACGGTGAGAAAAACATCATTGATATAGGAGGAGAAGACATTAAAATTATCCGATGTGATAATGAGGATCATATTGGTAATTTCTACATGAATGACAAGTGTGCTGCAGGTACAGGGTCATTTTTAACAGAAATTTCTGAGCGCGCTAAAATCAATGTTTCTGAGATGAGCAGTTTAGCAGAACAATCAGAGTACGACAAAGAATTAAATAGTTTCTGTACAGTGTTTGCCAAAACAGAAATTATGAAATGGATAATGGATGGTATGTCTATTCAAGATATTTCACGTGGAATCTATATTTCTATAGCCAATAAAGTAGCAAAAATGAGATTAGATCCAGGCATTCCTACCTTAATGATAGGTGGGGTTATAGCTCACCACCCTTATTTAAAAACTTTATTAAGCAACACATTTGATAAGGATATCGAAATAGTTGAGGCCCCTCAACATGTGGTGTCT
>JBFIEB010000222.1:0-4754 GCA_041603555.1 Vicingaceae bacterium | reverse complement strand
CGGAAGTTGAGAATACTGTTGTAATTAAGAGTAATACTGTTATAAGTAATTTCATTTTAATAATTTTTTCAAATTTAAGACTTCAAATTTAGTTGTCGCCCAAATCTTTCAAAAACTGTTCCAAACTATCTAAATCACTTATTAAAACTTGTCTTGCTTTGCTCCCTTCAAAAGGTCCAATAATACCTGCTTCTTCCATTTGATCAATTAATCTTCCCGCTCTATTGTATCCAATTTTCATTTTACGCTGAAGTAAAGAAGCTGATCCTTGTTGATGTTGTACAAGGGTTCTAGCTGCATCATCAAATAATTCATCCCTATCTTCTCCATCAAATGTTCCCGAACCTCCCGAAGCAGATTCTCCAACATATTCTGGTAAGGTAAATATTTCAGGATATCCTCTTTGTCCACCAATAAATTCACAAATTGCTTCAACCTCAGGTGTATCAACAAATGCACATTGAACGCGGGTAAGGTTATTTCCTTGCGAAATAAGCATATCTCCTCGTCCAATTAATTGATCAGCACCACTTGAATCTAGGATTGTCCTAGAATCAATTCCAGAGGTTACTCTGAATGCTATCCTTCCTGGGAAGTTGGCTTTAATGATTCCTGTAATAATATTTGCAGAGGGACGTTGAGTTGCTATAATTAAGTGGATACCAATAGCTCGAGCCAATTGAGCTAATCTGGCAATAGGAGTTTCTACTTCTTTACCAGCCGTCATTATTAAATCAGCGAACTCATCTATAACTAGTACGATATAGGGTAAAAATTTATGGCCATTTTCGGGATTTAATTTTCGAGCAACAAACTTGGAGTTATATTCAACAATATTTCTGACCATTGCTGTTTTTAATAATTCGTAACGTTGGTCCATTTCAATACAAAGTGAGTTTAAGGTATTAATTACCTTTTGATTGTCGGTAATAATTGCTTCCTCAGTATCAGGAAGTTTGGCTAAATAATGACGTTCAATTTTGTTATAAAGTGTTAACTCAACTTTTTTTGGGTCAACTAAAACAAATTTTAATTGAGACGGATGCTTTTTATATAAAAGAGAAGTTAGTACCGCATTTAGACCAACTGATTTTCCTTGCCCAGTTGCTCCAGCCATTAATAAATGTGGCATTGTGGTTAAATCAAAAACAAATGTTTCGTTGGTAATGGTTTTACCTAAAACGATAGGTAATTCCATTTTTGCGTTCTGAAATTTGTCGGATGCAATTGCTGTTTTCATCGAAACAATTTCCGGATTCTGATTGGGAACTTCAATACCAATAGTTCCCTTTCCAGGAATAGGAGCGATAATTCTAATGCCTAGCGCTGCTAAGCTTAGAGCAATATCATCTTCAAGATTTTTGATTTTAGAAATACGTACTCCCGCCTCTGGTATAATTTCATATAAAGTAACAGTAGGACCAATAGTCGCTTTTATGCTTGCTATTTTTATGTTGTAGTTGGCTAGCGTTTCTAAAATTTTATTTTTGTTAGCTTCTAATTCTTCAGGAGTAACTTTATTTTTATGCTCTCCAAAATCTTTCAATAAGTCGATTGATGGTAATTCGTAGGATGACAAATCTAGAGTTGGATCAAATTCTCCGAATTCTTTTACTTTACTATCAACCTCTTGGTCAGTTAGAGTTTCGTCCTTTTCTTCTGCTTCTTCAACCGAAAAGGCAACATCACCATCTTCTATTGGACTCAATGGTTCTGTATTTTCAGTGGTTAGATCAACACTTTCATTTATGTCAGGTTCTGGAGTAATATCCAATATTGCAGGAATTTCTTTGGAGGTATTTTCCTCATCTTCTTCGATAACTGGTACAACAAGATCATCAGAATCTAAATCATCTGAATTTTCAATTTTAGCTGGGAACAAGTTAAAGGAGATATTGAAATTAAGAACCAGAAAAATCAAAATGGTTAACACTAAAAATAGTAGAATTCCAATGTTTCCAATTATACTACTTAACCATATATTAGTTTGGAATCCGAATGAACCTCCGAGTATTGGTATGTTTTCAAAGAGGTAGCTAAGAGAAATCGAAATCCATACAATTGAGAATATAGCGTACTTGAACGATTTTCCTAAAGGCAATAAGCTAGATTTAAATAGTATTCTGAACCCAAGAATAAAAGAAAGAAAGACAAATAAAAATGAAGCTACTCCAAAACCATTAAATATAAATTGATGGGCCATATAAGCACCCCATTTAGACCCCCAATTTTCAACTTTTATCTCTGGATTGTCCCAATGATTATTAATTAGGTCTTGATCTAATTCCCAAGTGAATAAATAAGAAGTTAAAGAGATTAGTAAGTGAAGACTAAATCCTAATAGCAGCAGTCCGATTATTTTAGTTAGTTTTTCGTTGTTTATTATATTATTGAAAAACACACCTATTTTGCTAAATATATTAGAATTATTAGAGCTCTTTTTTTTAGAGCTCTTTTTCGCTTTTTTATCCTCTGTTTTGTATTGATTTTTAGTCATTAACGCCCATAATTGCTAGTTACCAAATATATTAATAACAAAACGCTATTAAGAGTGCTGAAATTGCTACTAAATAACAATTGATTGTGAATAACACGGCTTGTAAAAAGGGATTAAGGGAGAAGGTTTTAATTGAAACTATCGAAAATTTCTTGCATTTCTTTGTCCATTTCTATTTCAGTAATTTCTTCATAGTTTCCATCTATTTCAAATTCATGGTCATCTATTTCCGTAAACTTTATGCTTTTAGCTTTGAACCTCATGCAAACCCCATATTTCTCATATTGATATTCTAACATTACACCGTTTATTCCTTTAAATTGATTGTTCCAATTAGGAGACGCTATATTTATTTCATCTGTATAGTAAACAATAAAGGCGTCATTAGCATCATTGTCAACCGTAACCAATGCTTTTTCACAAACATAATTAAGAATTTTTTTTGTTTCGCCAGTATATTCAATTTGAAATTTTGGCATTTTTTCCAAAGATTTTTCAATGGCATTTCCTTTTAGTGTCAGACTGTATTTTTTATTAATTAGTTTAACCAATTGTATAAACTGATCTTCATCTTTATCAATAATAAAGTTAGTTCTAAACATTCCCATACCTGCTGACAAATCTGTCATATACTTATCATCTTTAAATTTTAACACCATTTTTTTTGGCATAAAATCATACATAAGGTTATGCTTATCCATTTTTGGGTAAGAAACCTTATAAGCAATAATACCTTGAGATTTATCAGAAGACCTGCCTCCGCATCCGATTAGGAACAATGAAACAATTAAAAATACAATATGAAAAGCCTTCTTCAACGTCTATTAATACACTGTATACAAATATATCATTATTTTTAGAGTATAATCGATAAGGATTAATTATTACAGTACTAACTATTATTTGTTATAGATAAAACAGGTTTTTCTTGAATTTTGCTTCATTTTCAATAACTTCGAACTCTATTTAAATGGTAAATGGAAAAGATAAAGATTATTAAAAATAGATCAGATATTGGAGCAGGAACTCGTGGCTCCGACTTAGGTATTGATGCCATTGAAATAGCTGCTATTAATGTTAAAAGCGATTATTTTAATCGGTATGGTTATGTTGATGTTGAAACTGAAAATGAAGCAGTTTATGAAAAACAAAAAACCCCTTATGCCAGACGAATAGGTAAAGTACTTGGAGTTTGCTCACGACTATCTGAGCTTGTTAAAGCTACATTTGAACAAAATGAATTTCCACTAGTTTTGTCTGGCGATCATTCTTCTGCTTTAGGGACAATAAGTGGAATTAAATCTGCTTTTCCTGATAAGCGATTAGGAGTTATTTGGATAGATGCCCATTCAGATATTCATTCTCCTTATACGACACCTTCTGGCAACATACACGGTATGCCTTTAGCAGCAGCTTTGGCTGATGACAATATGGATAGAAAAGTAAATGAAGTTACTGCCGAAACATATCAAAATTGGGAGGGCATGAAAAATATTGGGGAAATTTCCCCAAAGATTTTTCCTAGTGATTTGGTTTATTTTGGGGTAAGGGATACTGAAGAACCAGAAGATTATGCCATAGCTAAAAACAATATAAAAAATTACAAAGTTGATGAAGTTAGGAGTAAAGGAGTAGGATTATGTATAGATGAAGCTTTAGTAAAATTAGATAGCAGTGACATCATTTATATTTCTTTTGATGTGGATAGTATGGACTGTGATTTAATATCTAAAGGAACAGGCACACCTGTTCCAAATGGTTTTAACCCTTCTGAAGTTAAGGCAATAATTAATGGAATTATTAAAAGTGGAAAGGTTGTTTGTGTTGAGGTGGTAGAGGTTAATCCTTGTTTGGACAATAAAGGAAATGTAATGGCTGAAACAGCTTTTGATATTATAGATGATTTTACGAATAGTATAGAAACGCATTGTATTAAGTGATGGAGAATTTATTGATTGAAAAAGTTGCAGAAGGATTAAAAGAGCTTTACAATGCGGAAATAGACGCTAGCCTAATTCAAATCCAAAAAACAAGAAAAGATTTTGAGGGTGATTTAACTGTTGTGGTATTTCCATTGTTAAAGGCTTCAAAGAAATCACCTGAGGAGACTGCCGATGATTTAGGAAAATTTATTGAAGCTAATCATGATGATGTTGTTGACTATAATGTTGTGAAAGGATTTTTGAATTTTTCCATTTCACCACTTTATTGGTTGAGAGTTTTTGAACAGATTTCTACAACAGAAAATTACGGTTTT
>JBFIEB010000221.1:0-4771 GCA_041603555.1 Vicingaceae bacterium | reverse complement strand
ACAAGTATTTAATGACTTCAGTAGATCTGTTTTTTATATGAATACCGCTTAATCCACCATTGCCAATTGTCTCTATTTTATCTTTTGGAGTCTTTAGATTATCTCTTTCTATTGAAGTATTTGTGGCAATCACACCATCAATTTTTGTTTGAGCAACAATTGTAATGATCTCGTCCAATTGAAAATTATTAAGATCTGGAGCTATTTTAAGTAAGATTGGTTTTGGCTTATCTTTCGTTGTATTAATGTGTTTTAAGTCTCCGAGCAGATTGAGTAGGAAAGGGGTGTCTTGTAATTCTGTTAACCCTTTTACATTAGGACAGCTCACATTAACAACAAAATAATCAACATAATCATGTAAGGTATTAAAATTAAAGACGTAATCAGCTAAAGCATCCTCATTACTTGTGGCTGTATTTTTACCAATGTTACCACCAATGATAATACTGGTCTTTCGCTTTTTTAATCTGTTAATAGCATCTTCCGCACCTAAATTATTGAATCCCATTCTATTAATTAACCCTTCATCTTCAGTTATTCTAAATAAACGCGGTTTAGGGTTTCCTATTTGAGCTTTAGGGGTGAGGGTTCCTATTTCTATAAAACCAAAACCTAAGTGCGCCAAGTCATTGTACCATCGCGCATCCTTATCAAACCCGGCTGCTAATCCAACAGGGTTTTTAAAGGTTAGTCCAAATAGCTTACGCTCAAGTTTAGGGTGTTGAAAATCAAAAACACTTCTTATTAAAGCAGGAATAGCAGGGATAGAAGAAAAGAAAGTTAAACAACCTGTGGCAAAATAATGGGCCTTTTCAGGCTGCATAGCAAATAATAAAGGTTTTATCAAATACTTATACATTACGGCAAAAGTACAATTTTAGATCAGGCTTTAATGATTTCTTCAAAAGTATTATCAGTATAAAATATTACAATTTTTTTAATCTGTTTAGTGTCAGTAGAAGGGTTAGAAATATCACCCTTTTCTTTAGATTCAATTGTAGTTTGGCTGTCTTGCTTAGTCACGCCAGATATTAACCAATCAGCACTCACTTTAGGAAAACGAGCAATTACCTTTTGTATAAACTCCATACTGGGTTTATTCCTTCCTGAAAGTATGTGAGAAACACTAGAGCGCTGCACGCCAATTTCATCAGCGAAAGCAGAAGCACTTAAATTGTTCAGCTTCATTAAATACTTAAAACGATCTATTAATTCCATATTTAAACATGTTACATTTGTAATCTACTTATTAAGTTACAAATGTAAACAAATACTTATAATAATCCCATTTTCATCTGTAAAACTTATCAATTATAGGTGAAATAATTAAATATATAACTTTAAGTAATAAGTTATAACTAATTGATATTATGACTTCTATAATACTTATATGTTTAAATGTTAGGGAAACAGGGTAATTGCGTTAAGTTGAAGCAATAGGTTAGTAAAATATGAATAAATATAGTTTACAATTGTAAACTATGTATATAAAAGAGCCAATGTCATATTTATATCAAAAACTACATTACTTTTGCCGTCCGATAATTATCGGACTTAAAACGAATAGATGGAATCAATTAGAAACATAGCTATTATCGCACACGTAGATCACGGGAAAACTACTTTGGTAGATAAGATTATAGATGAGTGTAATACGCTTGATGAACGTAAAGAAAGGACTGAGTTATTATTAGATAGCAATGACCTTGAAAGAGAGAGGGGAATTACCATCTTGTCTAAAAACGTTTCGGTTAATTATAAGGGGGTTAAAATTAATGTAATTGACACCCCAGGTCACGCTGATTTTGGAGGAGAAGTAGAGCGTGTGTTAAAGATGGCTGATGGCGTATTGTTATTAGTAGATGCCTTTGAAGGAGCAATGCCTCAAACCAGATTCGTACTCGGAAAAGCAATAGAACTAGGATTAAAGCCTATTGTTGTTGTGAATAAGGTAGATAAAGAAAATTGCACACCTGGTTTGGTTCAAGATGCTGTTTTTGATTTAATGTTTAGCTTAGATGCATCTGAAGACCAATTAGATTTCGTAACTGTTTTTGGCTCATCTAAAGTAGGGTGGATGAGTTTAGAATATGAAAATCCAACAAAAGATATTACTGTTTTATTAGATACCATTGTATCAGAAATACCTGAAGCGCCTTATGTTGAGGGAACACCTCAAATGCAAATTACTTCATTAGATTATTCAAAATTTGTAGGAAGGATAGCGATTGGACGTATTTTTAGAGGGGATTTAGAAGAAGGTAAAGATTATATGCTTTGTAAAGCTGGTGGAGTAAAGAAGAAAGTGAGAATAAAAGAGCTTTATGTTTTTGTGGGTATGGGAAAACTTAAAGTTAAAAAGGCTAGGAGTGGAGACATTTGTTCAATAGTAGGGTTAGAAGACTTTGAGATTGGTGATACTTTGACCGACATTCAAAACCCGGAAGAATTACCTAGGATTTCAATAGATGAGCCAACCATGAGCATGCTATTTACCATTAATAATTCCCCATTTTTTGGAAAAGAAGGAAAGTTTGTTACCTCTCGTCACTTAAGAGATAGATTATATCAGGAAATAGAGAAAAACCTAGCATTGCGTGTTGAGGATACTGATACAGAAGATAAATTTACTGTATTTGGTAGGGGAGTGCTGCATTTATCTGTACTAATAGAAACCATGCGTAGGGAAGGATACGAGTTACAAGTAGGGAAGCCTCAGGTGCTTTATAAAGAAATTGAGGGGATTAAAAATGAGCCTTACGAAACTTTAGTAATTGATGTTCCTGAAGAATTCTCTGGAAAAGCAATAGACTTAGTAACTCAACGTAAAGGTGATATGTTGGTAATGGAACCTAAGGGAGACTTACAGCATTTAGAATTTGACATCCCTTCAAGAGGCTTAATAGGCTTAAGAAACAACATGTTAACCGCTACAGCAGGCAATGCTGTAATGACCCATCGTTTTAGAGAATATGGGCCTTTTAAAGGTGAGATAGCTGAAAGAAATAAAGGTTCTTTTGTTTCCATAGACGCTGGTCAGGTTACTGCTTTTGCGTTGAACAGGTTACAAGATAGAGGTGTATTTTTTGTTGACCCTGGCGCCATTATTTACAAAGGGCAAGTAATAGGGGAGAATAGTAGGGATAATGATTTAGAGATTAACCTCATTAAAGGAAAACAATTAACCAATATGCGTAAATCAGGCTCTGATGAAGCTGTTAAAATTGCTCCAAAAATCAATTTTTCCTTAGAGGAAGCTATGGAATACATTCAAGCAGACGAATATTTAGAGGTTACTCCAGAAAGCCTAAGAATGAGAAAAATCTAGCAATGGAAGGAGTTGTATTAAGAATAGCAACTACTAAAGATCAAAAACATGTAGACTTTCTGGTAAGCATGATTAACAAAGTTTACATCGAATCTGAAGGAAATATTTGGCGAGATGGGCACGAACGAATTACCCATCAACGATTAACAGAAGTTATTCAAAACAATGAGCTTTTGTTGGCAACAATGGGCGATGAAATCTGCGGTTGTATACATCTAGAAAAAATGGACACATCATCCTATAAATTTAAGATGTTAGTCGCTAATCCTAAGTTTAAGGGAAAGGGTATAGGATCATTACTTGTTAACTATGCCGAAGAAGAGGCTAAATCAGACGGTGCAAATATGATGCAGCTCGAATTATTGGATACTACTGAATTTTCACATCCTGATAAAGTTTTCTTAACGAATTGGTATACTAGAATAGGGTATCAACTAATTTCGAAACATGATGTTGATGTTGTTCATGCTGGACTTTCTAAATTGTTAAAAACAGGATGTTGTGCTAAAATTTATCAAAAAGAATTAATTTCGTAAAATAGAATTCTACTATGGAAATATTCTTACAAACAGAAACTTGGATTGCCTTAGTAACACTTACTTTTTTAGAGATTGTATTAGGAATTGATAATATCATTTTCATTTCAATTGTATCAGGAAAGCTTCCTCTGGAACAACAAAAAAGAGCAAGGTTAATTGGTTTAAGTTTAGCCTTAATTATTAGGGTTTTGCTGTTATTTGCGTTAACATGGTTAGTTGCTTTAACAGATCCTATTCTTACTGTCAGTAATTTTTCTTTTAGTTGGAAAGACCTTATTTTAATAGGAGGCGGTTTGTTTTTAATTGCAAAAAGCACTTCAGAAATTCATCATAAAGTAGAGGGAAGTGAAGTTGAAGTGAATGTTAAAGGAGGAACCGTTTTTGGAAAAGCTATCTTTCAGATAGTATTGCTGGATATCATTTTTTCATTTGATTCGATATTAACTGCAATTGGTCTTACGGACCAATTGATTCTGATGGTGATTGCTGTTGTAATATCAATTTTGGTGATGATGATTTTTGCAGGAAAAATTAGTGATTTTGTAAACAGACATCCAACGTTACAAGTGCTGGCATTGTCTTTCTTAATCCTTATCGGATTTATGTTAGGAATAGAGGCATTCCATTTTCAAGTACCTAAGGGATATATTTATTTTGCAGTGTTCTTTTCCTTATTGGTTGAAATTATCAATATTAGAGTAAGAAAAAAGAGCACCTAAAAAGCCCCAACTAAAGACATAGTAGGGGCTTCTGTAATTTTATTAAAAAGTAGGATTATTATTCTACTTCTTCCTTAATTACTTTTTTAATTACCGTTTTGTCACCATCCTTGTATTTACATGTTTTAACATCACCACTTTTACATGAAGATTTAGTACATGACTTAGGACAACATTTACTGGTT
>JBFIEB010000220.1:0-4811 GCA_041603555.1 Vicingaceae bacterium | reverse complement strand
TTTTTTCTTTTCCGGAGGTAAAGAAGAGGAATTTAATGGAGAAAAGCGATTAATGGTTAACTCACCAAAAGTGGCTACTTACGATTTGCAACCTGAAATGAGTGCCGAAGAAGTAACTCAAACCATCTTACCGGAAATTGAAAAAGCCAGTACTGAGCGTAGTCGAAGTGCGTATTTTATTTGCTTGAATTTTGCCAATACTGATATGGTAGGACATACCGGTGTGTATGAAGCCATTACTGCTGCTGCTGAAAAAGTAGACAATTGTTTAGGACGAATTGTAGCAAAGGGGGTTGAGCACGATTATTCTTTTATCATCATTGCTGACCATGGAAACGCAGATTTTGCCATTAATGAGGATGGTTCGCCCAACACGGCACATTCTACTAATTTGGTGCCTTGCATTTTAATTGATAAGAATTATAATAAAATTAAAAGTGGAAAGTTAGCAGATATTGCTCCGACTATTTTAAAATTACTTAATATCGATATTCCTTCAGAAATGACAGGAGAAATTTTAATTTAGCACCTTATTTAAAACATCATTCTATGTCTGAAATCAATAATTACATCACTGAAAACAAAGACCGTTTTCTTGAAGAGCTTTTTGAATTACTTAGAATTCCTTCAATAAGTGCTGATTCTTCTTGTGACAATGATACTGCAAAAGCTGCTGAAGAAGTGAAGAAAAGATTGGAAGAAGCTGGAGCAGACAATGTAGAAATTTGTCCGACAAGCGGACATCCGATTGTTTATGGTGAAAAAATTATTGACGCCAGTTTACCTACTGTTTTAGTTTACGGGCATTATGATGTTCAACCACCTGATCCATTAGATTTATGGGATAATCCTCCATTTGAGCCAATTATTAAAAAAACTGAACTACATCCTGAAGGTGCAATTTTTGCTAGAGGGTCATGTGATGACAAAGGGCAAATGTATATGCACATCAAAGCGTTTGAGGTAATGATGAAAACTGATTCTTTGACTTGCAATGTAAAATTTATGATAGAGGGTGAAGAAGAGGTTGGCTCAGATAACTTAGGAGCATTTGTGAAAGAGAATAAAGAGAAATTAAAAGCTGATGTGGTAATGATTTCTGATACCGGAATCATTGCAAATGATATCCCATCCATTACCGTTGGCTTAAGAGGATTGAGCTATGTTGAAGTGGAAGTTACTGGTCCTAACCGAGATTTACACTCAGGATTATATGGGGGCGCAGTGGCAAATCCAATCAATATTTTGTGTGAGATGATTGCTAAAATGAAAGATGATAAAGACCATATTAATATTCCTGGTTTTTATGATGATGTTGAGGTATTGACTGAAGAGGAAAAAACAGAATTGGCAAAAGCCCCATTTGATGTGGAAGAATTTAAATCATCCATTGGTTTGTCTGATGTTCATGGTGAAGAAGGTTTTAGCTCTATGGAAAGAACATCCATTAGACCAACTTTAGATGTAAATGGTATTTGGGGTGGTTATACAGGTGAAGGGGCAAAAACTGTAATTGCTTCAAAAGCGTACGCTAAAATATCAATGCGTTTAGTACCCAATCAAGATAGTGATAAAATAACGGAATTATTTGCGGATTATTTTAAAAGCATTGCTCCGAAATCCGTTAGTGTAAAAGTAACTCCTCATCACGGTGGAACGCCTTATGTAACCCCTACAGATTTTATAGGCTACCAAGCCGCCAAGCAAGCCATGGAAGATACTTTTGGGAAAACTCCAGTACCATATAGAGGCGGTGGAAGTATTCCAATAGTAGCTTTATTTGAACAAGAATTAGGTCTAAAATCTGTTTTAATGGGTTTTGGTTTAGATTCTGATGCCATCCATTCTCCAAACGAACATTACGGAGTGTTCAATTACTTTAAAGGCATAGAAACAATTCCATTGTTTTACAAATACTTTGCTGAATACACCAAATAATTGTGAAAGATTTAGCTAAATATTCATTCATTACCTTATTGGTTTTTACATTAAGTGGTTGCCTCCAATATAAAGAAGTAAAAGTAGTGGATGTTGGTAAAATTGGTGTGAAAGAAATTTCAATGAAAGGAATTAAGGTAGAGGTTGAAATGCAAATTAAAAATCCTAATAAATATGATATTAGCATCGTAGATTCTGATTTAGATTTATATTTAAAAGGAAACAAAATGGGAGAAGCCAAAATTCAAGAAAAGGTGACTCTCCCAAAAAAATCAAATAAGATACATCGGTTTACAATCCAAACTAATGTAAAAGATTTATTAAGTGGTGCTCTTCCTGTTTTATTAAGCTTGCTTACAGAAAACAGTATCGAACTTCAAGTAAAAGGTGATATAAAAGCGAAAGCGAAAGGTATAGGAAAAAAATTCCCAGTAGATTTTAAAGAAAAAGTAAAGCTTTAATTATCTTACGATAGTGACATGGCCAACTCTGCTGTGCTCTATTCCATTAATATCTGTGAAGTATAATTTCCAAACATAGACTCCATTTTGAACCAGTTTTCCTTTATAGGTGCCATTCCAAGGTTCAAACTTTGCATGTGATTCAAAGATATTTTCACCCCAACGATCAAAAATGTAGAACGAATAATTGTAATCAGAGATACCAAATCCCTTCGGGAAGAAACCATCATTCAAATTATCAAAATCAGGAGTAAAAGCATTGGGCACATAAATACCATACTCCCCTGTTACAATAGCAACATAAGTTACACTACTTACGCAACCATTCCCATCAGTAACAGTTAAGGTTACATTGTAATGACCTGTATCTTCAGGGAAGGTATAAACAGGGTTTTGCATAATACTAGTATCCAGTCCTCCAATATTCCAATACCAACTCACAATATTTACATACGACTCATCAAAGAAATTAATCGTTGGGTTCATCATAGTCGTTGGATTAGGGTTCATGCTAAAATTAGCTACTGGGTCCGCATATACTTGAACATAATTAAACTGAGTTAACGAACTAGTGCAACCACCAGCACTAGGAGTAGAAGTTACGGTTAATGTAATGTCATAAGTACCAGGGGAAGTATAGGAGTGTGAAACTGTATCCCCAGTAGCAGTAGACCCATCACCAAAATTCCAAACAGCTGTACCTACCATACCACCAGTAGTATCGGTAGTGTTGTAGAAAGTAAATGCCTGTATTGGTGTTTCACATAAACTAAAAGTATCAGCAGTAAATGTAACCACGGGTACTGGGCTTACAGTAACTGTTACTTGAGCAGTTACAGCTGGTGTACCACAATTATCTGTAAGGGTAACGGTATAGATTGTAGTAACTGATGGAGAAACAATGTGTGTTTGTCCAACTCCTAAAGCGTTATCCCAAGTATAAGTAAAAGGACCTCCGTTACCAGCAGGAAGAACAACATTAGCAGTAATTGTTGCTTGAGCACCTGGACATATTGTTGAGTTTGGACCAGCAAGAATATTTAATGGTGGATGAACATCTACATCAACAGTATCTTCAGCAGTACATCCATTTGCATCAGTAATAGTAACGATATAAGAAGTTAACACTCCTGGAGAAACATTGTGTGTTGGACCTGCTCCTAAAGCATTGTTCCAAGAATAGGAATAAGGACCAACCCCTCCAGCACCTGTGGCAGAAATGTTGGTATTACCTCCTATACAAATAATATCATCTAAACCTGCATTAACTGTTAAAACTGGTGGTTCGCCAATTACTACAATAGCCGAATCAATACAACCTGTAACTACGTCAGTAACTATTACAGTATAAGTTCCTGCAGCTAAATTAACGGCAGTTTGAGTCAATTGAACAGGAACAGTATTCCAAGAGAAAGAATAAGTTGCTAAAGGATCCGAACCATCTCCTGTCGCCGTTCCAGAATTACCTCCATTACAAAGGGCATTTGTAAACCCTGTTATACTGGCTGTAAAAGGAAGCGTGTTATTTACTATAATAGTAAATGCAGTATCACAACCGTTAACATCTGCAACAGTAATAGTGTAAGTATTTGGTGTTAAATTAAATAAGGTATCGTTTGGTGTTGGACCGGCACCCCAGTCATAAGTATAAGGACCTGTTCCACCAGCAAAATTAACAACTGCTGCCCATCCATCCGGTTGACCACAATTAGCAGTACCAGAAGCAGTAGTATATGTAAATGGAGCTGGTTCATTTAATACAATAGTTGATTGCGCGGTACACCCAAAAGCATCAGTAACCGTTACTGTATAACTACCAGCAGTTAAGCCAGTAGCAGGGTTGGTATTTTGAACAGGAACTGTGTTCCAACTATAAAGATATGGAGTTACTCCGCCTTGAGGTGCCACAACAATTTGTCCATCATTCCCTCCATTACATGTTGGGTCTGTTGGTACGTCAGGAATGGTAATAATATTAAAGGTAATAGTCACAGTGCTAGTTGAAATACAACCACCACCATTGTCTTCCGTCCAAGTAAAAGTATAAACACCCGCAGCAGGAACCGTAACAGTAGCATTAGGAGAATTTGCAGGTGCAAAATTAACTCCTGCAGGACCTGTCCAACCTGTAGTTCCTCCATTACTAAAACTAGGGATCGCTGCTAAATTGTAACTTAGTGTGCATGATGTATCATCAATTCCAGCATTGGCATTTGGTAATCCAACAAAAGGGCCTCCTGTTACCGTAGTTGGGCAACTATTAGTATCTACAATATCAAAGGAGTAAAAATCTCCGTTTTGTAATCCATTAATAATGATAGTGCCATTATGAGTACAAGTATTATTTACAAAACTTGCATTAGCAGGGGTTAAATTAGAGGCTGTATATAACGAACCATCCAATTCCGGAAG
>JBFIEB010000219.1:0-4815 GCA_041603555.1 Vicingaceae bacterium | reverse complement strand
TCCCAACCTGCTCTATTTACTACAGAAGTAGCCCAAAATTCAAAAGTCATGCATTGACCTGTGGAGCAAAAATTCAATATGTTGAGACCAATTCCACAATCACCCATAGGATTTTGTGGTCCGGTAGAACTGTTATCATACAATGTTGGGCCTGTTGCAGTATTGTTGTCATATATTTTCATCCAATCCCATCCTGATGTGGTATTCCACATAGCAAATTCTCTAAAATCAACAATGATAAACTCTCCAGGAGCTGCACAAATTGTGGTTGTTGTAAAACAATTACAGTTACAGTAGTTTCCTCCACCTACTTGGTCAGCACAAGGATCTCCTCCGGCACCACCATCATCGTAAAATGTTACACTACTAAGTGTTGTTAAATTATAAGTAGCATTTGCGCAAGCTGTTGGAATTATTACTGGTGGACAAGGTGGGCATGGTCCTCCACAATCAATACCAGTTTCTCCTTGATTTTGTATTCCATCGGTACAAGTTGGGATAGGACAGGGGACACAAGAAATTGTAGCTTCCCAACCAGGATTAACAACAGATCCATCTGAAGACCAAACAAAAGTTAAACAACCACTAGAAGAAGTAATAGTACCAGGGCTAGTTGTTCCAGCATAAACTCCAATAAGTGGGAAAGTAGCATTAGGACCATCATAAATAGATAAATCATCACAGCAAGATTCAGTGCTGAAACTAATAAAATTAATTCTAATACAATCACCAGCCACACTTGAACAATATGTTTCTGTAATGTTTTGACTATTGGCATAATTTCCTCCAGCACCACCTGAGTCAAAAAGGCTTCCATTACAAGTATTCCAGTTACCAGTTCCAATATTATGATTTAAACCACATGGAGGGCAAGGACCACCACAATCTATACCTGTTTCTCCTTGATTTTGTATTCCATCACTACAGGTTGGTAATGGACATGGAACACATGTGTAAGAAGCTTCCCACCCAGGCCTTGTAACACTTCCGTCTGAATCAAAAACAAAAGTCAGGCAACCACTTGTTGAAGTAATTGTTCCTCCGTTTGGCAACGCAGTTCCATCATAAACTCCTATTAAGGGTGATGTAATATTTGGCCCATCATAAATAGTTAAATCATCCCAACCAGCTTCTGTATTAAAAACGGTAAATGTAAATTGGATACAATCACCAGCAACATCAGAACAATAAGTTTCAGTGATTAATTCATTGTTTGCATAATCTGCCCCTGCTCCACCTGTATCAAACCAGGTACCAGGACCACAATCGTTCCAATCGCCACCCCCCATATTTCCTCCAGCTGGTGGTGGTCCGCCAGCAAATGTTAGATTAGCTGCGATAAAGAATATAAAATAAAGTAGTAAGTATTTTTTTTGCATTTTGTCTTTGTTTTTTATTCAATAATTGTTGTTTTACTATCCTCAATATCAACCTTAATTTCTCCAATAACTTTCATTCCTATTTGTTCTATACTTTCTTTTAATTCTGGAAGGTTGTGTAATTTGTTTATACTCACAGTGAAACTATTGTTTTCTTCATTATAAAAAGCTTCCTTCACCCTAAATAACTTTGCCAATGCAACTTTTTGTTCAGATTGATAATCTAATATCTCAGAATTTTCTACAGAAAATGTATAAATATAATAAGTGGTGTTTTGAGAGTGGAGATTTTTTGAAGTAATGATTAAGAGTAAGATTAAACTAAAACTTCCGATAATTAATTTTTTCATTTTTTCCTTGTAATTTTTTAAGTGTACCACTTAAAGACGTACTTTTTTTATGGTGGTTGTTTAGTATTTGTGTTAAGTTATTAACAAATTAATAATCAAGTTGTTAAAAATTAAGAAAGCTCAATATAATAATTGAGCTTTCTTAATGAGAGTTAATTTGGCTTATTTTTTTACAATCTTTTGATTTTTGATTACTTCATTATTTTCATTTAAAATTTGAACAAAGTAAATACCAGGGTTAAGATTGCTAAATTCCAGCATTTGGTATGAGTTTGTACCTTTTGATATAATTATTTCTTCTTTAATATGAATACTTCCCAAAATGTTAGAATATACAACTGTATAAGTAGCATCTTTACTTTCATTAATATCAAAAGATAAATCTTTTTTAGCTGGGTTAGGGTAGATGTTTATGTCTAATGTTTTTTTAGATTTAACGGAAATTATTTTAGAATAAGACCATTTACCATCAAAATCTACTTGTCTTAATCTATAGTATTGAATTTCATCAGGATTATTGTGTTTATAGCTATATTTTAATAAAGTATTTGAATTTCCATGACCCGGAATTTTTCCCACTTCTTCAAACATTGCTCCTCCAGTTGACTTTTCCAATACAAAATAATCATTATTTAATTCGGATGCAGTTTCCCATTTTAATAGGTTGTAGTTGCTAAATGAACTTCCTTCAAAATTTATTAAATCTACTGGAAGAATGGTGCAAATACCACAATTACTGGTAAAGCGATGCCCTTCAGGGGAATTGGTTGGTACACTCCATTGAGTAGGGTAGTTGTAACCTGCAGGTATTACAGCTGTAGTTCCTGTAAAATCAGTTAAACCTAAAATAGCAGTTCCAACATTCCAACCGGGACAAATTGTTTTTTCTCCAATATGGATTTCTATATTATCAGTGGTTTCAAAAATGGCTATTTGTCCGTTGAAATCATCCGCAGTACAAGAGAACATTCTAATATCATAAAATTTTGTAACAAAAACTCTGTTTGGAGCAGCACCATAAAGTTGTGTTCTAATTTCTCCATCAACTGCTAAAGTTGATGGGTAAATATCTTGCCATGGTCCCATTATAGCATTTACAGGAGCATTGGTGGTATTAGGAGCGGCTGCAGTTATCGACCAGGGAGAATAAACTGCAGGAACCATAGGAGTGCCAAAGGGGTGAGCAGAAAAACAACCAGGAAAAGTTAAATAGCCATTTGACGATATTAACACGTCATTATATAAGACTCCATCGTAGCAAAATGGAAATCCAATTGGTGTGTAAGCTGCATCCATCCTATCATCAGGAAATGTGTGTAAAGCACCAGTAGTATAATTTACTGCGTTGTAAGGCACATTAGAATGACTATAATTTAATCCGCAAGATGGGCTAGCGGAAGTGAGGGATATACTAATATCAAATGTTACGCTTTGTGGAGCTGGCCATGTTGACACTACAATAAAATAGGTGGTGCCCCCAGTTAATGGCTGGCAGGTTATAGCTGGATTACTACCTGTCGCAGAAGCTACACAGTTAGAAGATGGATCATCTGGGCAACCGTCTAATAAAAATAAACCAGTAACAGTTGAGCTTGTATTTGATAATATAATATCTACAGATTCATTGACAGCCGGAGTGTATTCAAATAGCACATCATCACCATTCATGTAAATACTTGAGCAAGTGCTCAACGAGCTGTAATTATCTCCATAAGTATTTGTATTTATCCCTGTATTTGTATAAGGTAAAGCTGGAACTGTAATATCTCCACAAGGACATGGTGGACACATGGTTCCACCACAATCAATTCCAGTTTCTGTTCCATTTTGAATTCCATCAGTACAAGTTGGACAAGCTACACAAGAAACAGCAGCGGCCCATCCAGAATTAATTACTGAACCATCAGATGTCCATGTAAACGTTAAGCACCCAGTAGTAGAGGTTACAGTTCCAGGGCTTGTCGTTCCTGCATAAGTTCCAATTAAAGGGAAGGTGTTATTTGGGCCATCATAAATTCGTAATCTGTCACAACAAGATTCAGAGGAAAATGCACTAAAATTAAATTCAATACATGTACCAGCAACGTCACTACAATACGTTTCTGTAATATTTTCACTATTTGAATAGTCACCAGTAGAGCCACCTGTATCGTAAAAATTACCAACACATGTGTTCCAATTTCCTGTTCCAATATTATGATTCAGAGAACATGGTGGACAAGGTCCACCACAATCAATACCTGTTTCTCCTTGATTTTGTATTCCATCGCTACAAGTAGGTAAAGGACATGCTACACAAGCAATGGTAGCTTCCCACCCAGCTGCTACAATGGACCCATCAGATGTCCATTCGAAAGTTAAGCATCCTGTGTTGGAAGTGACAGTTCCTGGACTTGTAGTTCCTGCATATGTTCCAATTAAGGGTGATGCAGTAGTTGGGCCATTGTAAATTCGAAGTCTATCACAACATGATTCAGTTGAAAAAGAGGTAAAGGTAATTTCTATACAATCACCTGCTACGTTAGAACAATAGGTTTCAGTAATAGTTTCACTATTACTATAATTCCCTCCAGATCCTCCAGTATCGTATAGCGTTCCTGAACACGTGTTCCAATTTCCAGTTCCTATATTATGAGTCGCAGGTCCGCCAGCGAAAACAGAGCTCGAAATAAGAAATAAAAAAACGACCAGGATATTGTAAATTTTTGTCATGCTTTTTAATTATCGTTAGTCATTGAGTTTCCATATTTGTCAATTATAGACTGCGGAGTTGTAGTTTTGTCTATTAATAAAATTGATAACGGATTTAACACCCTATTTAAATCATCAATGGTTACGTTTTGACAAACCGTAATAGCTAGATTCCCATTAGAAGGTTGATAAGTTGCACTTTTAATTCCCTCTTTTTTTAATAATTCAATATTTATGAATTTAGAAGTGGAATGTGGAATAGCTGTAGAACTTGAGAAGTTAAAAATTTGAAAATCGTTTATTGGAGTACTGTAGCTAGAAATTGTTCCTTGGGTGAAAACTGCAGTATACTCTTGACTATATGAATTCAAGTAGCTAAGAAGCCCAACTAAAAT
>JBFIEB010000218.1:0-4871 GCA_041603555.1 Vicingaceae bacterium | reverse complement strand
GGCAAACAGTTACTGAAGCTGTAATTACTGTTCCTGCTTACTTTAACGATTCACAACGACAAGCGACCAAAGAGGCGGGTGAAATTGCTGGGTTAACTGTTAAGAGAATTATAAATGAGCCTACTGCGGCAGCACTAGCTTATGGTTTAGATAAAAAAAATATAGATCAAAAAATAATTGTTTTTGATTGTGGAGGTGGTACACATGATGTTTCAGTGTTAGAGTTAGGCGATGGAGTTTTTGAAGTAAAATCTACTGATGGCGATACTCACTTAGGAGGAGATGATTTTGATCAAGTGATTATTGACTGGTTGGCAGAAGAATTTAAAAAAGACGAGGCTATTGATTTGAGAGAAGATCCAATGGCACTTCAGCGATTAAAAGAGGCTGCAGAGAAAGCCAAAATTGAACTTTCTAGTACAACTCAAACAGAAATTAATTTGCCTTATGTAACTGCAACCGCTTCTGGACCTAAACACTTGGTTAGAACATTAACTAGAGCATCTTTTGAGAAAATGGCTGACAGTTTAATTAAAAGAACGATTAAACCATGTGAAACAGCTTTAAAAGGAGCAGGGTACTCCACAAAAGACATCAATGAAGTAATTTTAGTAGGTGGCTCTACAAGAATCCCAGCAATAGTAGAAGCAGTTAAAAAGTTTTTCGGAAAAGATCCTTCTAAAGGTGTAAATCCTGATGAAGTGGTTGCCATTGGAGCAGCAATTCAAGGCGGAGTTTTAACAGGAGAAGTAAAAGATGTGTTATTACTAGATGTTACCCCACTTTCGTTAGGTATTGAAACGATGGGGGCTGTAATGACCAAGTTAATTGATGCCAACACAACAATCCCAACGAAAAAATCTGAGACTTTCTCTACTGCAGCAGATAATCAGCCGGCAGTTGACATTCATGTATTGCAAGGAGAAAGACCAATGGCAGCAGATAATAAATCTTTAGGGAGGTTTCAGTTAGCTGATATTCCACCAGCACCAAGAGGAGTTCCTCAAATTGAAGTAACTTTTGATATTGATGCGAATGGTATCATGAATATTTCTGCTAAAGATAAAGCAACTGGAAAAGAGCAAAACATTAGAATTGAAGCTTCATCAGGATTAAGTGATGAAGAGGTTGCAAAAATGAAACGTGAAGCTGAAGAAAATGCTGACGCAGATAAATTGGCTAAAGAAAATGTTGATACAGTAAATCAAGCTGACAGCTTAATCTTCCAAACTGAAAAACAGTTGAGCGAATACGGAGACAAACTACCAGCAGATAAAAAGCAACCCATTGAAGAAGCATTGGCTGAATTGAAAAAAGCACACGAAGCAAAGGATTTGGAAGGAATGAAAACTGGTACTGAAAAATTAAATACTGTTTTTCAAGCTGCTTCTCAAGAAATGTATGCTCAGCAACAGCAAGAGGGAGCTCAACCAGGAGCAGATGCTGGAGCTGAAGGAGGCGAAGATGAAGTAACTGATGTTGATTTTGAAGAGGTTACTGAAGAGCCGGCAGAAGAAGATAAGAAGTAATTAACATTATATGTTATATAAAAAAGCTCAATCAATTTGATTGGGCTTTTTTGCTTTAAGTACTTTCACATAATGCTTCAAGAAAAAGCACTCGCCATATTAAAATCAGGAAAAAATGTTTTCCTTACAGGTTCTGCTGGAACGGGCAAAACTTATGTGGTTAATCAATACATCGATTATTTAAAAGAACGAAAAGTACCCGTTGCAGTAACGGCTTCTACTGGAATAGCTGCAACACATATGAATGGAATGACGATACATTCATGGGCAGGAATAGGGGTGAAAGAGAGTTTGACTCAAGGGAACTTAGCGAGCATGAAAACAAAGAAGTACTTAAAAAACCACCTTGAAAAAGTTAAAGTGTTAATTATAGATGAGATTTCTATGCTGCATAAAAATCAATTGAATTTGGTCGATGAAGTATTGCAATACTTTAAAGGAAATAAAGAAGCTTTTGGTGGCATACAATTGGTTTTGTGCGGAGATTTTTTTCAATTACCACCAATAGGAAATCAAGGGGAGATAAGTAAGGAGAAGTTTTCTTTTATGTCTGAAGCTTGGTTAAAGGCAAATTTGGCAGTATGCTATTTAACCGAACAGTTTAGACAAAGTGACAATGAATTGAACTTTATTTTAAATGAAATTAGAGACGGTGGTATTTCAGAAAATAGTTTTAATGTACTTAAAAATGCTTCCCAAAACAGTGTGGTTGAACCCACCAAACTCTATACTCACAATATAGATGTTGATAGAATAAATGCTGAACATTTAGCCACGTTAAGTGGAAAATCGAAGAAATTTGAGGCCAAAGCTAAGGGGAATAAAAAGCTGATAGAAACTTTAAAGAATTCTGTATTGGCAGGAGAGAGGCTAGAGTTTAAAATAGGGGCTAAAGTGATGTTTGTAAAAAATGATAATGAGAAACGATATGTCAATGGTTCGTTAGGAGAGGTAATTGGTTTTACAGACAAAGGATTTCCTTCAGTGAAATTATTAAATGGAAAAACCATTACCACAGAAATTGAAAGTTGGACAATTAATGATGATGGAGGTAAAACATTAGCTAGCTATAATCAGGTTCCTTTACGCTTGGCTTGGGCAATAACAGTGCATAAGTGTCAGGGGATGACTTTAGAAGCTGCTGAAATTGATTTATCTAAAACCTTTGAGCGTGGACAAGGTTATGTGGCGTTATCTCGACTAAAGAAATTAGAGAACTTAAAGTTGATTGGTTTAAACCAAATGGCTTTAAGTGTAGATACTCTTGCCCAAAAAGCAGATAAACGTTTCCAAGAACTAAGTGAAGATGCAGATAACCAATACAGCATAAAGGATATGGAATTGGTAGCTGAGTTTTTTATAAAAGATTGTGGAGGCATAACAGACAAAAAGGAGATTACCAAAAATCAGAAAAAACTAACGGAGAAAAAAGAAGGAAAACTCTCTACTTACGAAACCACCTTGATTCATTTAAGGCAAAAAGTATCTTTAAAAGACATTGCAAAGCACCGTGGTTTGACTGTTGGGACAGTAGCAGGTCATTTAATTAAAATACGAAAAGACCACCCTGATGAAGATTTAAGCTTTTACCGACCAAAAGGAGCCATTATTAAAAAAGTAAAAGCAGCAGCTGCACAACAGCATGGAGATATTAGTTTAAATAGAATTTACCAAGACTTAGGAGGAAGTGTAAGTTATGATGACATTAAGCTAGCGATTGCTTTTTTGGAGTAATAATTTTATAAGTCTTCCAGTTTTGCGGGGTGAATACAAAAACGATAAGGAAGTAAAGAATCCTCTTCTGCATAATCAATTCCTATTCTTTTGCTGTTTAAGATATCATTGTCAGCTAGTTGTATGCCTTTATCTTCTATCCAGATTTTATCTCCAGATAAACCGATATTCGTAAGTGCTGTAGTGATTCCTAAGCTTTGACTTACCTTTCCGGGCCCTGATGTTAGAGTTGAATTTATTTTAGTGCTGTTCCTTCTTTGTAATATTGTACTAATCCCTTTAACCGGATGAATTCCTCTAATCAAAACAGCGTGTGGTACATCTTTTACATTGGTGACTACATTAAATAAATGATGAATTCCATAGCACAGATAAACATAACTGACACCACCTTTGGCATACATTACTTCTGTTCGTTTTGTTCTTTTATTGTTGTAGGCGTGAGAGGCTTTATCTGTAATACCTCCATAAGCTTCAGTTTCTGTAATAATTCCTGCAGTAATGGTATTGTTGATGTTGGTAAACAAACATTTGCCCAATAAATCTTTTGCTATTTGAACCACATCGCTCCTTGTATAGAAAACCTCAGTTAATTTTGCCATTTTGTAAAATTAAAGATTATGGTGATTAAGTTGGCAATTGCTTTTTTGTAAGAAAATCAAACAAGTAAAGCTGATAGTATAATCTCCCCAGCTTCTTTAATTTCTTCTTCTGTAATGGATATTGGAGGTGAAAGTCGAAACGCAGTAGGAGTGGAGAGAAACCAAAAGCCTATTAATCCTTTTTTTAAACAGTTGTTAACTACTTCTTGTACTTTTTCTTGACTTTCTAGCTCAATGGCTAAAAATAATCCTGCTCTACGTATTGCCTTTATTTGAGGAGAAGAAGATAAGATATCTTCTAAGAGTTGTCCTTTTTGTTCGGCTTCCGTTATCCAATTTTCTTCTTTTAATACATTAATGCAAGCATTTGCAGCAGCACAGTTTACAGGATGTCCACCAAAAGTAGTAATGTGTCCAAGCATTGGGTTGTGCGTTAAACTGTGCATAATCTCCTGAGAAGAAATAAAAGCGCCAATAGGCATTCCGCCACCCAAAGCTTTTCCTAACGTTAAAATATCCGGTACAACACCATAATGTTCAAAAGCGAATAGTTTCCCCGTTCTTCCCATACCAACTTGTACTTCGTCAAAAATTAACAAAGCACCTGTTGCTGTACATTTTTCTCTTAAGGCTTCTATAAACTCTTGAGTTGGTTTTATTAATCCAGCATCCCCTTGTATGGTTTCAATAATTACACAAGCAGTTTGCTCAGTTATTATATCCAATGACTCAATATTGTTAAATTCAATAAACTGAATGTTAGGCAATAATGGCTTAAAACTAGATTGTTTTTCTTCATTCCCAGTAACACTTAGCGAGCCATGCGTGCTTCCATGGTAAGAATTTTTACAAGCAACAATTTCTTGTCTGCCTGTATAACGTTTGGACAACTTAATGGCTGCTTCGTTTGCTTCAGTACCAGAATTAACAATGTAAGAACAACTTAACGATTCGGGTAGGATAGAAGCTAGGTTTTCCGCCAAATCCAACTGAGCATCTTGTATGT
>JBFIEB010000217.1:0-4949 GCA_041603555.1 Vicingaceae bacterium | reverse complement strand
CGCTGATGAAGTTGTTGAGGTATTTGAACAAGAAGAAGAAGTAGTAGAAGAAGAAGTGTTCACTATTGTTGAAGATATGCCATCTTTTCCTGGAGGAAATGGGAAAATGATGGAGTATTTAAGTAAGAATATTAAATATCCTCAAGTTGCAAAAGCTAATAATATCACTGGGAAAGTTTATATTAATTTTACTGTCGATAAATCAGGAAAACTAACTAATATAAAAATTATTAGAGGAGTTCATGATTTACTAGATAAAGAAGCATTAAGAGTTATAAAGGCTATGCCAAACTGGAAGCCAGGAAAGCAAAGAGGAAAAGCAGTTAAGGTTTCATTTAATCTTCCAATAAGCTTTCAATTGAGATAATCTTTTATAATTTTAAACAGCTATTTAAAAACACTCTATTTTAATAGAGTGTTTTTTTGTGATAAATTTTATGCAATTTTATAGATACTGACATCTATTAAAAAAAATAGTATAATTCACCAAATTAAGAACCATGCAAATCATAAAATTTAAAAGACATTTTTTTATAAGTCTTATTATTTTAATAGGAAGTAGCCTCTTACTTAACTGTTCTTCATCAAATATATCAGATGTTGATAACCATAATAAAAAACCATTATTAATTTATGCTAAAGGAGAAGTATATAAAGAAGAATGGAGAAAAGTAGATTCTTTAGAACAAAATGGGTTAACAAAATCTGCATTAACTGAAGTTAAAGCCATTTTAAAAAAAGCTAAAGAAGAAAAAAATCACGAACAAATTATTAAATCATTAATTATTAAATCGAAACTCCAATCCTATATAGAAGAAGATGCTTTTGTGAAAACTTTAGATGAATTAAATTTAGAAGCAGAAAAAGCTCCTTACCCTTTAAACCCATTTTTACATTCAATAATTGGAGAATCTTATTGGAGGTATTATCAACAGAATAGATGGAAATTTTACAATAGAACTGAAACAGTCAATTTTGATAATAAAGATATTACTACTTGGGATTTAAAAAAAATTACGGAAGCCAGCATAAAACATTACATGCTTTCTGTTCAAAATATTGACAGTTTAAAAAGAACACCTGTCGAAACATTTAGCGAGATTATTACTGAAGATAGTGCCCGTCATTATCGTCCCTTTTTATATGATTTTTTAGCACATAGGGCTACAGATTTTTTTATCAATGAGGAGCCTAGTATTACTAAACCAATTTATGCGTTTGTTATAGATAGTGCTAATTATTTAAGTTCATACAAGCAGTTTGCAAAATTAAAGATTGAAAGTAAAGATAGTATGTCTTTAAAATACTATGGGTTGCAAATACTTCAAAATTTAACCATTAACCACATTAATGATACTAACCCAACTGCTTTAATTGATGTAGAATTAAAACGATTAAAGTTTGTAAAAAACAATGCCATTTTCGAAAATGCTGACACTTTATATTATAAAGCATTGAGTTTATTATATAATGAGTTTAAGGAACACCCAACTTCAACCGAAATAATTTATGAGTTGGCATTGATTCATCAAAATAGAGGGAATGCCTATAAACCGTTAGAATCCAAAGACAATAAATGGGAGCTTAAAAAAACTGTCAATATGTGTCTTAATGCAATCAATAAATTTCCAAATACTTATGGAGCTGATATGTGTAGGGTTTTGGAAAATCAAATCAAAATGAAAAACATTAATGTTATGGTGGAAAAAGTAAATACACCTAATACTCCGTTTAAAGCAAATATAACTTTTAAAAATTTAGGAAACGTTCATTTTAAGTTGGTTAAAATAGATTATGATGATTATAAAAAATGGAATAGGAATTTAGATCAAGATTTAAGATTTAAAAACATTACCGAAAGTAAATTAATTAAAGAATGGGATTTTGATTTGCAAAATGAAGATGATTTTCAATCACATTCAGGTGAAATTAAAATGGATAAACTTCCCTTAGGGTTTTATGTGCTGCTAACATCATCTTCTAAAGAGTTTATTTACAAAGATCAAGCAGTTGCAATTACTCCTTTTTGGGTGTCAAATCTAAGTTATTTAACTAGAAGAACGGATAAAGAGGCTGTAGAGTTTTTTGTAATGGATAGAGAAAGTGGTTATCCTTTAAAAGGTGTTAGCGCAAAATTATACTACGAAAAATATAATTATACATTAAGAAAATATGAATGGAAATCAGTGGGAACAAAAATTACGGATGCTAACGGGTATTTTAAAGTAAGTTCATCAACTGAATATCGGAATTTTTATGCAGATTTTTCTTATAAAGGTGACCGACTAAATACTCAAGACTCTTATTATCAATATAGATATCATGATAAATATCGAACCCATATAAAAACTGTTTTTTTTACAGATAGGGCTATTTATCGACCAGGCCAAACAGTTTATTTTAAGGGAATTGTATTAGAATCGGATAATGATAATAACAATAAAATTAAAACAAATTTTCAATCAACTGTTACTTTTTATGATGTAAACAATCAAAAAGTGTCTAATTTAAAATTAACAACAAATGAATACGGAACTTTTAGTGGTTCTTTTATCTCACCCAACAGTGGATTAAATGGGCAAATGTACATTTCTGATACTCATGGAACACAATATTTTTCTGTTGAAGAATATAAACGCCCAAAATTTGAAACGAAGTTTGAACCAATAAAGGGCACTTATAAATTAGAGGAAGAGGTGCATGTTGTGGGAACCGCAAAAACTTATTCAGGAGCTGCATTAGATGAAGCTACAATAAATTATCGAGTGGTAAGAAATGCGTCTTTTCCGTATTGGTGCTATTATCGGTGGGGATACTGGCCTCAATCAGCCCAAATGGAAATTGAAAATGGGACAACGACAACGAACGATAAAGGGGAATATAAAATTGATTTTATCGCGAAGCCTGATAAATCAGTAAACAAAAAATTCTCCCCTACATATTCCTATACTGTTTATGCTGACGTGGTTGATATTAATGGAGAAACACATAGCTCTACAGCTTATGTGTATGTTGGTTACAAGGCACTCAATATAAGCATCGGAATTTTGGATAAAATAAATAAAAGTAGTGTAGATACTTTTGATTTTAACACGACAAATCTAAATGGGGAAGCAGAACCTGCCAAGGGAAATGTTAAAGTCTGGTCTCTAAAAATGCCTAAGAAATATTATCGCTCTGCGCTTTGGTTAAAAGGTGATAAGCAATACATTTCAAAGGAAGAATATTTAAAAGATTTTCCGTTAGATGTTTATGAAGATGAAAATAATAAATACAAATGGGAAAAGAATGTTAAAGTTTATGATCACAATTTTAATACGGCAACAAAAAAGTCAATTCAGCTTTATCATTTACCTGAATGGGAATCTGGGTATTATGTGATGGAGGTCATTACAAAAGATAAATTTGGACAGGAGGTTAAAGAAGTAAAATATTTTACTGTTTACAATGAACTTGAAAAAAAGATGCCTGTTAATGAAATAGGTTGGTTTGTTGCATCAAAAGTGAAAGGTGAGCCTGGAGAAAAAGCAGAGTTTTTAATTGGATCAATCGCAAAAAATGTAAAAGTAATGTATGAGGTAGAACACAAGAATGCCATTTTACATAAGGAGTGGTTAGCAATTAATAGTGAACAAAAAAAGATTACCATTCCTATTCTGGAAAAGTACAGGGGCAATTTTCAAGTTCATTTTACTTTTGTAAAACACGCTAGAAGTTTTACTTATTCAACACCAGTTACAGTTCCTCATACCAATAAAATGCTTGACTTAGAATTTGAAACCTTCAGAAACAAATTACTACCGGGTCAGAAAGAAGAATGGAAAATAAAAATTAAAGGTAAAAAAGGAGAAAAGGTAGCAGCAGAAATGGTTGCAGCATTATACGATGCTTCTTTGGATGCTTTTAGAGCTAATTATTGGGGATTAGATGTACTGTATTATGATTATAGTAGTAGATATTGGCAAAGTAATACATCATTTTCATATGCCAATTCTGAACTCATTGCACATCATTGGAATAAAAGACTTTCAGGATTAAAAAGGAAGGTATATGACCATCTAAATTGGTTTGGATATTATTATGGAAGATATTACCGAGGGAACTATTATAAAAATAGGAGGTACGATGGCGATAGTGATTATTTATATGATAGCTATGATATGAGTGTTTCTGAAGAGGCAGAAATGGATGATGAAAGCGGCAATTTTGGATATGCAGAGAAATCTAAAAGAGAAAGCAAGAAAGTGGACAAATTATCTGCTAATTTGCCGGCTGCTGCTCAAGAAGTTACAACAGCAACAGGTTCTTTCACTACTGCTTTAGGAGGGACCAAAAGTGGCGAAACACTTAAAGAAATAAGTGGAAAAGATTTTGCAGATGTTAAAGCACGAAAAAACTTTGCTGAAACAGCATTCTTTTTCCCTCATTTAAACACGAATGAGAAGGGGGAAGTAATTATAAAATTTACCGTTCCGGAGGCTTTGACTAAATGGAAATTTATGGGACTAGCTCATACCAAAGATTTGAAAACAGGAATGATTTATGAAGAAACCGTAACTCAAAAAGATTTAATGGTTTACCCAAATGCTCCTCGTTTTTTTAGAGAAAATGATAAAATGACTTTTAGTTCTAAAATCACTAATCTATCTGATAAAGAATTAAGTGGTGGAGCAAAAATTTTCTTTTATGATGCATTAACATCAAAGCTTATTTCTGATAAGTTAATTATTGGTAAGGAAACAATTCCTTTTGAAGTGAAAAAAGGGAAAAGCATTTCAGTAAACTGGCAAATAATTATTCCAGAAGGTTATTCAGCTATCACTTATAAAGTAATTGCCAAGGCAGGTAATTTTACCGATGGAGAAGAAGTGGCAATTCCAGTATTAACAAATAGAATGCTGGTTACTGAATCTATGCCATTACCAATCAGAGGGAATCAAACCAAATTG
>JBFIEB010000216.1:0-4981 GCA_041603555.1 Vicingaceae bacterium | reverse complement strand
GGTATAATAGAAGTTTCTTCTATAGTTCATGGTTATAGGGATTTATTCAACCAGTTAAAAGGATTTGGCAGCTCTGGCTCCTGCAACATCAATGCAATTTGTGATACTTCTTTTTGGGGAAATGAAATACGTTCTGCTGTCATGCTCTTAACTTCCGGGAATTCCCGTTTTTGTTCAGGAGCATTAATCAACAACACTGCACAAGATGGAACTCCTTATGTCTTAACTGCCGATCATTGTGGTGCTTTATCTAATAATATTTTTATGTTTAACTATCAGTCACCTAGTTGTGCTACTAATATTGACGGTCAGATTACACAAACAATAAGTGGATGTACAATACGAGCTAGTGATACACCATCCGATTTCTTTTTAGTGGAATTATCTAGCACTCCTCCTTCTAACTTCAATGTGTTTTATGCAGGATGGTCAAGTGTTAATGTAGCTCCCTCTAAAGGAACAGGAATTCATTTTCCTGCTTTAGATGTAAAGAAGATCTCCCATGATGACGATTGTTTGATTGAATCAGGTTATTATAGCGCTGGAAATAATCATTGGGAAGTAATCGATTGGAACTCAGGGACGACTGAAGGTGGATCTTCCGGATCTCCTTTATTTGACCAAAACCACAGAGTTATTGGTCAATTACACGGTGGTAATGCGGCCTGTGGAAATGATGCATTTGACTTTTACGGTAAATTTTCTTATTCATGGAATACCAATCCTAATGCATTCAACCAACTTGAGTTTTGGTTGGATCCATCAAGTACCGGTGCAACAACTCTTGATGGGTATGATCCTAATGGAGCTATATTAACCACCGATGCCGTTCTTTTAGATATATCAGGTTTTAAATCTTTTGTGTGTGGTGATTCTATATCTCCTAAAATTACCATAAGAAATCATGGGTCAACTAACTTGACATCATTAGATGTTAATTATGAATTGGATGGGAGTGGGTTTACTTTAATAAATTGGACAGGTAATATCAGCCCTTTTGGAATTGATAGCATCAATTTACCTACAATGTACGTTGCTGGTGGAGCACATACTTTTATAGCCAATTGTACGAATCCTAATGGAACCAGTGATGAAAATCCAATTAATGACACATCAATAGTAAACTTTAGTTCAAACGACAATCCAGTATTAGCTACTTTATATTTAACAACCGACAATTTCGGCAGCGAATTATCATGGGCAGTTAGAGATTTGACTGGGAATATTGTTATTCAGGGCGGTGGCTATCAAAATATTACTGGAGGTGAGCAAATAATAGAAAGTCTATGTTTAACTGATAGTTGTTTCACTTTTGTTCTTTATGATTCTTTTGGTGATGGGTATTGTTGTGCCTTCGGAAATGGAGAATTTCAATTATTAAATGCTACCGGTGATACATTAGCACAAGATTATACTTTTAGTGGTGATAGCATAAGCTTTCCTTTTTGTTTAGTTGCCTCAACTAACACTTACCCATCTTTAACTAATAATTTTAATATTTACCCCAATCCAACTGAAGGAATCTTTACCATTACAACTGAAAACAATTATCCATTTGAAATTATTATTTATGATGTTGTTGGGAAAATTATTTATGAAAAAAGGGATGCTAAAAGTAACGTTCAACTAGACTTAAGTACAGCAAAAAAAGGTATTTACCTTGTTTCAATTTTATCAGAAAATAATCGAATTATAAAACGGCTCGTTATTAAATAACTAGTTATTTATGCCTATGCATATTCCCACTTGACCTAATTTTTGGTCCCTTATGATGTTTCTTTGGAGGTTTACCAATATTGGAGCAACCTACTCCAATTAAAAAAATAAATAAAAGAAATATTGAAAACAGTTTTTTTGACATAAAATGAGTTTACATTATTTTACGTCAAAAACAATAAAAAGTTAAGAATGATTTAGAGGATTATTTCCCCCAAACGTGTCTGTTTTTGTGTTTTCTATTACCAACATGTCCAGAGGAGCTAATTCTTTTTCCTTTATTCCTGGGTTTATTATACTTAGGACCACCTCCACAAGACTGCAATGTAACCGAAACAGGTATTATTAAGCTGCACAAAAAGAAAAATGCTACTACTTTGCTTAAAAATGACTTTTTCATTATACAATAATTTAATTATGTTAAAATTAAACTTTTTTTTATTATAAAAAAATGATGCTTTATTTAATTACATAACGCTTTAATACGCTGTAATAGTGTGGGGTGCGAATAATTTACAAAAACATAGTAAGGATGAGGGGTTAAATTGCTCAAACTATCTACAGAAAGTTTTTTAAGTGAGCTTACCAATGGTTCTGCTTTATAGGTGGTTTTTGCATAATTATCAGCTTCATATTCATTCCTACGAGAAATTACATTCATAGCTATCCCTATAAACATTGATAGTGGAGAATAGAGTAATGAAAACACCAATAAACTAATGTGAAAACTCTTTTCTTGAACTCCAAGCGCAAAAGAAAATTCGGGTTTATTAATCACTAATGATAATATAAACAACATCAACCCTACTTGAAGAATAGAAACAATAATAGTTGTCAGGGTGTGCTTTTTCTTATAATGTCCAATTTCATGTGCCAAAACAGCTGTAATCTCCTCTTTCGAATACTCATTTGCTAAGGTATCATACAATACTATTCTCTTTTTAGCCCCTAATCCACTAAAAAAGGCATTTGCTTTAGACGATCTTTTTGAGCCATCCATTACAAATAAATTATCCAACTTAAAATTTACCTTTTTACAATAATTAGTTATTTCATCTTTTAACTCACCATTTTCTATTGGGGTTAATTTGTTAAACAATGGCACAATAACAGATGCATAAAACATGGTTATAAAAATTATAAATATTGTAAAAACTCCCCAAGTCCACAACCAAAAAAATTGTCCTGTATAATTATAAAACCATATAAATAGGGTCATCAATCCTCCACCCAAAACAGCTGCAATTAACATCCCTTTTATTTTATCTAAAATATATGTTTTTATCGTAGTTCTATTAAAGCCAAATTTCTCTTCTATTACAAAAGTGCTGTATAAAGAAAATGGAATGTTAAGAATATCCGATGCTACCATTAAAATTGCAAAAAACACTAATGGTAATAGAATTACATTTTCAGTAATACTATTAGCCAACACGTCAACAAAAGCAAAACCTTTTAAAAAAAGCATTAGAAGAATTAACACTAAACTAAATGATGATGATATTATCGAAAACTTATCTTTTACTTTATCGTAAGCTCTTTGTTTAGCATAGTTATCTTCATCATAAATTCCTTTTAATTCACTAGGAAGAGTTTCTGAAGAATTTTTATTATTTAGCCAACTTAACCATCTTTCTAAAAGAAAATTTAATATAATAATGGTGACAATGATATTAAAAATAGTTTGAGGTTGCATATTAATAAGCTCCATTTCTTTTTCGTAAAAACCATTCAAAACTTACTAGAGTAAGTAAAACAAAAAATATCCACTTCAAACTGATTAATTCTTTTAAATCATTTTCTTCATAAATAATAGAAACAATATCATTGTTCTCTCTAATGGCTTTTGAGGCGTTTGCCATTTGTTGAGGATAAAATAATTTGCCACCAAATTTTTCAGCAATATTTTGTAATAGCTGATGATTCGCAATAGTACTATTCGCTTCGATCAATAAAGGTTTAATTTGAAACTTTCCAGTTTCTACATAATCTTTTGCTCCCAATTTTACTTTTGCTTTATAATTATAAAATCCCGAGGGTAAAATTCCAGCATTTAAGGTATAAGATGTTGATGTTCTATTAAAAATAAAATTGTACTTATCTCCATTCTCTTCAAATAAGTTAATGGTAATTTCTGGGTTATTTACTAATTCATAGCTATCATTATAGAGTTCTGCGTTGAATTGAATTTCTTCATTTTCGAAATAGATGTTCTTTGTAAAAATTCTAAACTTGCTTTTATCTTCCTTAACAGATAGAAACTGAATTGTTTTATTAATAAATTCATCAAAGCCATGGTGATTCTGGTTTTTGAGAAAGTCTTGTATTCTCCATTTCCAAATTCCCTCTGCAGCAAATATGGCTGATTTTTTTTCATTATTTTGGAAAAATACCATTAACGGATTATCAGTTTCTACATTACCTATCTTTTGATTTAATAATACATATCCATTTGTTTCTAGTTGATAATTACCGAATGGCCCGTTTACAGGAGGCATTTTACTAATGTTTCTGATAGTATTTTCTGATAAAGTAAACAATGGAAAATTATTAGCTACAGAGGGTAAAATTTCATTGAATTTGTTGCCAGAATTAGTTATGCTTAATCCAACATTTAAAGCATTAAAGTTATTAATAACCGTTTGATTTCCAACTATATATAATATAGGAACATTGCTTTCTATTACCTTTTTTAGTGTTGGATTTATGTTGCTCGGAATCTGATGAACAATAACCAAGCTATAAGGATTCGTTTTACCATCAAATTCACCAATTAACTGATTGGTTACTTTATAGTTTTCATTACTCTCTATACTCAACTTTAAAGCTTTAATATCGGGGTGAGGAGAATTTGCTAAAATCAAAATATTTTGCCTTCCATCTAAAACTTCAATGTACACATCCTTTACATTATTTATATAACTAATCTCACCCTTAATGGTAGATAATGAAATTTTGTAATGTTGAACACCAACTTCATCTGCCTCAAATAAAATAGTTGAATTAATTGCAAAGCGTTCTGAATTAATATCATATTGGTTGCTAAATAATTGCTTACCATTATGAGTAACTGTTAATTTGGTTTTATTAGACAAACACCTCAATGCTTCTGCATTAATTTCAATAGGAAATTGATTACCTAAAAAAGTAATTTTATTATGAATTGCTTCTTTTAAAATAATGTCCCATTGAATAGAAGTATCTCCCATAGCAATTGTATATATAGGAAATTCAATACCAGCATTAAACACAGGGTTAGATCCTT
>JBFIEB010000215.1:0-4991 GCA_041603555.1 Vicingaceae bacterium | reverse complement strand
GTTAATTGGGGTATAATTTTATTGGTGTCCTTAATGCTAGGGTTTGCTTTTATCTTAAAAGCATCCTTTAAAAATGGGTTAAACTCACTTTCAGTTATAATAGTTGTGGAATCTACAGAAGGGTTAGTTTGCGACAATCCAATTACAGCTATAAGTAAAAATGTTGGCAGCAACAAATAATTTATTAAGCCAGCTGATATGTATTTCGAACTAATCATTTTTAAGGGTATCTTCTAATTCATTTAAAGGCTTTTCGTCTTTCTTTTTAGTTTTTGATTTAGGGATTTCCTCATCTATAATTTCCTCTTCTTCATTAAATAATTCTTCTAAGTCAGTGTCATTAAAAAGGTCTAAATCAATTTCAGGTTCTTCTTCAATAATTCTTTGTGAAGCTTCTTGTTGTTCAATTATTGCCAACTTTTCCGCTGCAGTATCAACTAACTCTGGGAATTCGCTATTATCAATAACATTTTTTAAAGCCACTTTAGCTTGAAACAAATCATCTTTGGCAACATAATTATCAGCTAAAAGAATCAACGATTTTCCTATCCAATATCCATAAGAAGGAAATTTTTTAATTAAGCTGAATACTTCGGATTCACAATTATCATATTCTCCTCTTAAATGTAAAATATATGCAACATTATATTTTGCTTCAGCTCCAAATTTATTGGCTGAGGATGAAGCTATTGTAAATTCTTTTAACGCTAAATTATAGTCATCTTTAAGCATAACTGCTTTACCATAAATTAGATGAGTTTCTGTAATTAAATTAGCATCATCAACATCTTTATCGATGATTAGTTCACAGTATTTAATGGCAGCATCGTGATTTTGAATTTGAAAATTTAGTCTCATTTGTTCGACTTGAGCTTTAAAAACATTTGCAGGAACATCTGCGAGGTATTCGAGTTTACTATAGTTATTTAAGGCATCTTCGATTTTTCTTAAGGTCATATTTATTTCGCCAGCTTTTAATAAAGCAGGTTCGGTAAATTTATTTTTAGGCTGTTCTATCACATAATTAAAATCAATCAATGCTTCATTTTCAAATCCAGATCTGTATTCACAATCGGCTTTATAAAAATGAGCATTCAGCTTATAAATACCGCTTGGGTATTTTTCTAAATACTTGGTTAAACTTAATGTAGCCTTATCGCAATCTCCTTCCATGTAATTATTTTCTGCTACCTCATAATAATCTGCATCTAATACCATTGCTGAAGAATCAGCACCACCTATACTCACTAAATATTCTTCATAAGTAACTAAATCTCCTTTAAGGACATATATCTTTTTAATTTTTTGTAAAGCTTCACCCGATTCGTTGGTTTCTGAATGATCTTTTACGATTCTTTTAAATGCCACTAACGCTTTTTCATCATCTTTGCGATTAAAGTATATTAACCCTTCTTTAATTAAGGCCTTACTCAAATAAGGGCTGTTAGGATAATCGTTAATTAAGATTTGGAAATTTGCTAATGCATTATTTTGCTCATTTAAAACTTCTAATTGCGTTTTTGCTAAGTGATAATAAGCATCATCTATTAAATGAGATTTTTCTTTTCTATTTATCAATGTTTTAAGCAAACCCTCTTTGTCCTTATAATTTCCAATAACACCATTGGTTATGGCACTTTGATAGAGTGAATAATCAACCTTATCCAATCCTAGCATACTAGCTTTATCATAATATTCTATGGCGGCTTTATACTCTTTATTGATGTAAAAACAATCTCCAATTCTGTTCAGGGCATCGTTTTTAACTTTGGTGTTTTCTTCTTTTGCATTTTGGACATATTTTCTAAACCATTGATTAGCGTTGTTGTATTCTTTTAGTTTAAAATAGGAATACCCTAAACTATAAAGAGCTCTATTTACATCATTAGCAGCAATAGCTTCAGGTTCATAAATATACTTTTTGTACTCTCCAATGGCTGGCTGATAATTGTTTAAGCGATAGTTTGCTTCGGCTCTCCAATAGCTATTATCTGCTTTAATTTTTTTATCTAATAAATATTTATCAGACTTATTAAAGTGTATAATCGCATCAGGGTACTTTCTATTGTTAAATAATTCAATTCCTCGGTAATAGGCTATTTTTTGATAAGCTTCTTCAAGTTGAATATTCATTATTTTAATATTTTCTAAAGAGGCTAATGCAGCTCTGTAATTTTTAGTAGTAAAATATACAGCCACTAAAAATTCGTAAGCGTTGTTTAGTTTTTTAGAATTCGGATAAGTATTAATAAATTCTTCAAAAGCAACAATTGCATCATTGTATGGGTGAAGAGAAAGTTCATAAGAAATTTTGGCAAAACTAAATAAGGCGTCCTCCTTAATTTGAGGATCAAAATCTAGTTTAGATGCTATTCGAAATGAGTTTTTAGCATACCTTTTTTCATTTAACTTAAGATAACACTCTGCTAAATGGTAGTGAGAGGCTTGGGATAAACTATCTTCTTTTGCAATTGCTTTTTTAAACCAATTAACTGCAGCATTGCAACTATCACTTTTGTAATAGGCATAACCCAATTGATAGTTGTCATATCTATTGGCATCATAAGCTTTTTCTTTATGGTAACGTTCTAGGTAAGGAATAGCTTTATTAAACTTTTCAGTATTGTAATAGGCTTCGCCAATTAATCTTGAAATTTCTGGAGCTCTTTTAGGAATTGCACTATCTAGAAGAGCTGGAGCATATGCAATGATGTCATCGTACTTATGCTGTAAATAATAGATTTGAGTGATGTAATATGGAACAATGGGTGAAAACTTTGAACTATTACTTAAAGCTAAAAACGTTTTTAATGCAGATTCATATTTCTTTTGCAAATAAGCGATATGACCATAGTAGTAACGTGCAGGTTCTGTATATTTAGTATCAACATCTTTTATTTCGTAAAATGCCTTTGAAGCTTTGTCAAAATCATCTTCCATAAAATGGCTATAGCCGATTTTAAAATAATATTCTGATAATTCTTTATCTGATAGGTTATAAATATTAATTTTGGCAAACCAATCCAATACCTTATCATACTTTTTTTTTCTAAACTTATATCTACCTAGATGGAAATAAGCCAATTTAACTTTTGGACTTTCTGGATAGGCATAGATAAATTCAATTAACAAGTTTTCTGCATCAATATTGAATAGCTCTAATCCACAAATGGCATTATAATACATGGCATTTACAGCTACTTCTGATTTCTCATCATCAATGTTTTTTAAAACATGTGAAAACTTTTCTTGAGCGGCACTAAATTTTTCTTTGTCGTAGAGATCTAAAGCACTATTGTAAGTTGCATTTTCATGCACATAAATAGTCGTTTTTTGCCCGAAAACACTAATGTTCATCAAACAAAAAAGAAAAATTAGATATGATTTTTTCTTTATATACAAAATACCTTCGAATGCGCACTTGCAACAAGCTAAAATTAGAAATGATAAAACAAGCTACATCTACAATTGCCTTTAGTTTTCAACGTGGAAATGTTTACATTATTTTAGTTAAAAAACAGTTGGAAACGTTTAAGAGAGAATTTATTAGCTATTTTTGTTAATCGTAAATGAAGCCATTTTTAATATGATAATTGATATCAATTCAGCCAAAGTTTTTCAAAAAAAGAACATGATTTTGCAAGATGTAAATGTGAAAATCGGGAAAGGTGAATTTGTGTATTTAATAGGAAAAACCGGATCAGGGAAAAGTAGCTTGTTAAAAACGCTATATGGTGACTTGCCCTTGCAAGAAGGTGATGCTATTGTTTGTGATTTTGATTTAAAAACCATCAAGCGCAATAAAATCCCTTTCTTAAGAAGAAAACTAGGAATTGTTTTTCAAGATTTTCAATTGTTAACTGATCGAAGTGTTAGCGATAATTTAACCTTTGTGCTAAAGGCTACAGGATGGAAAGAGAAAGACAAAATAGATGATAGAATTAATGAGGTGTTAGAAAATGTTGGGTTAGGAACAAAAGGGTATAAGTTTCCCCATGAACTTTCGGGAGGCGAACAACAGAGGGTGGTAATAGCTAGAGCATTGCTCAATGAACCTGATTTAATTTTGGCGGATGAGCCTACAGGAAATTTAGATCCAGATACATCGGAAGAAATAATGAAATTGCTTTTTGATATTAGTAAAAAAGGAAAGGCAATTTTAATGGCGACACATGATTTTCATTTAATGGAGAAGTTTAAATCGCGGACTATTAAATGTGAAAATAGCACTGTGATTGAAGTTCAACAATCTTCTGGTCAAAATATGCTCAAAACTTCAATATCAGAAGAAATTATTCAGAATGAAAGATTAGAAGGGGAAGGTTTATAGATTATTTCGGAGCTTTCTTTAATAGATAGAAAGCCAGTAAGCTATATAAAATGTTTGGAATCCACACGGCAATAAAAGCATTAACCCCTGAATTTATTGCAAAAGTAGAAGATATTTGCATAAACAAAAGATAAGAAAAACTAATTAGTAAGCCAATTCCAATATGAAGCCCTATACCTCCTCTTACTTTTCTGCTAGAGATGGAAACACCAATTATTGTGAGAATAAAAGTTGCAAAAGGATAAGCCCCTCGTTGTTGTTTTTCAATTTCATAATTAATAATTTGTTGAGAACCTTTAAATTTTTCTTCTTCAATAAAATCGTTTAACTCAAATAAATCCATAGTGGTAATGTAGCTGTTTCTTCGTTTAAACTCATCAGGACTAAAATTTAATGAGGTATCTTTTCTGACTCCTTTATTAATAATTTCATTTAACCCATCAATATGTCTTTCTACATAATTGGTAATAGACCATTTATTTATAGTAGAATCCCATTTAACATTATCTGATAATAATTTATACTCAAGTTCTCCCTTATCATTAAACCTCTCTATTGAAAAATGATTACCCAAATTTAGATCCACTACAAAATTACTCATGTAGATGTATGTATTATCATTTATTTGGCGATGAATGTCATGGGAAAAATTTCTGAATTT
>JBFIEB010000214.1:0-5003 GCA_041603555.1 Vicingaceae bacterium | reverse complement strand
CCTAAGTGCTTTTTTGCTTTTACTTTTTGCAATATAGTTAGTTAATTAAAGTTGTTTGTATATTGCAAAGGTAACATAACAAGGGTAATGCGAGGTTTTTATTTTCTTCTTCTTTTTTTTTGTTTTCAAAGTGTAATCGCACAATCTTTCAGCGCTTTGGTAAATACTGAACCAAAACTTATTGATGAAATTAATGTTTCAGAATTAAAAGAAAATCAACTTTTTATTGCTATGCCTTTTGCAAAAAAAACAGTGTTAAATCCAGAACAAAAAAAACAGCTTCAAGAAAAAGTAGCTATTAAATTAGAGCTTGTTTATACAAGGTTTCGATCCTCCTCGACATTCAACCAAAAAGCACTAAATAAAAAACGGCTAAAAGAATTAAATAGATTAGCGCCTCAATTATTCGAAAATAGATTATGGGATTATGGTTTAATTAGCCAAACAAATGGAAGTTCCCGAGAAGTCTGCAACAAAATGTTTCATGGATTTATCATCACATTTCGTCCGAACTCAACAACGAACACTCTTGATCTAGAGGCAAAATATGTTGAAGATTTAACTACCGCTATTTTAAAACAAGATAGCACTGATAACGATACTATTCCTATGAATTTTACCATAAAAACACATTATGATAAGCAATTTGGCTACATACATGACACTACATGGCATGAGGTCAAAATCAAAAAACCAGCTACTCCTGACTTTTTTTACAATCACTCTTTATACAACGACTCTACTGTTTTAAACGCTTTTAATAGAAATACCAATTGGAACAATTTAATTGTCGTGACAGATGTTACAGGAAGCATGTCTCCTTATATTTCTCAAGTAATTGTATGGCTTAAAGAGCAGGCCGAAAAAAAAACAGCTAAGTATTTTGTTTTTTTTAATGATGGTGACCGAAAAGAATCTAAAAAGAAAAAGCCTTTGGAAACTAAAGGGGTTTATGTAGTTGAAAACGAATCGCTTGAAACAGTAATGAAAACAGCGATAAAATGTATGAAAAATGGTTCAGGGGGAGGAGAACATCTGGAAAATGATGTTGAAGCAATACTTGAGGGTGAAAAACAATATCCAAAAGCTGATGCCATAATTTTGGTGGCAGACAATTTTGAAATGATGCGTGATTATGATTTCATAAAAAAAATCAAAAAACCAGTTCATGTTATATTGTGTGGTTCGGAAAATAGGGTAAATATTCAGTATTTAGATTTGGCAAGACAGACAAAAGGAACAATACATACCGTTAAATCAGATGTAATTAATCTGCAAAACATAAAAGAAGGTGAACACTTTTTTATAGATGAGAAAGAATACATGTATAAGAACAAAAGATTTCACGCTGTTTATGGCTTATTAGAAATTTATAAATAGTCTGAGGCTAATTTTGATTTTTTTAAGTCTTCCAGCGTGTCTAAATCATTAAGTGTTTCAAGTAACGCATAAGGCGTGTGTTTTTCTTCTAGTTCATTAAGCGTTATTTGTAAAAGCTCAGGTGTGCTCCATGGTTTATCTTTAAAAAGATATTTTTGATTTTTTGTAAGTCCGATTAAATAATAACCCCCATCTTCAGCCGGCCCTAAAACAACTTCATTATTGGTTAATTCATTTAACCCTTGCTGTATTAATTGTACAGAAATATCTGGCAAATCAGACCCTATTAACACAATTTTAGAATAGCCGTCAATAAACCCTTTTTCAAAAGCGGCCTCCATTTTTTCACCCAAATGTTCTCCTTCTTGTATAAATTTTTCACTTCCCTCCCATTTATTTTCAACAACCATATCAGAAAAATAAATTCGCTTATCCACCACAATTTGATTAGTAACAGATTCTGTTATTTTAACTAAGTGCTTGTAAACCTGACAAGCCTTTTCATCTCCGATGCTTTTTGCCAGGCGAGTTTTAACCTTTCCGGGTCTAATGTTTTTTACGAAAACTATGAGTAAAGAATTTTCCAAATCCTATTGGTTATAGCAGGCTTCCTTGACAGCTTGACCCAGCCCCTGCTGTACAGCCATAGCAATGTTGTCCTAAAACAATGTCTCTATTTTTTAATTGCTCAACATCAAAGCCTACAATATTTTTTGATGTTGAGGCAACGCCTAATTCCAGCATTTGATTAAAATCACAATCAAACAATTTTCCATCCCAACCAACAGAAATGGTGTTTCGGCACATTACATTTTCAGCGGCAGCAGGATTAAATGAACTTATTAATTTGTCCATGTAATCCTTATACCTTTCCTCTTTTAAAAGAAACTCCAAAAACCGATTAATTGGAAGGTTTGTAATGGTATAAAGATTATTAAAATTAATTCCAAAATATTCTTTTAATTCTTTTTTGTAATCCTTTTCTAAACTCTTTTGGTCTGGAGGTAGTGAGGTTCCTCCAGGGTTGAAAACAAGATTAAGTTCAAGACCAGTGTTTGGCATTCCATATCCTAATTTATTCAGTTTTTTAAGCGCTAAAATCGATCGCTCAAACACACCTTTTCCCCTTTGTTTGTCAACATTTTCCTTCGTATAACACGGTAATGAAGAAACCACAATTACATTGTTATCCTTAAAAAATTGAGGAACATCTAAATATTTTTTATAGGTTAATATTGTTAAATTACTTCTGACGATTATTTTTTTATTAAGGTCTTTAAGAGAATTAATGAACCATCTAAAATTTGGATTCATTTCTGGCGCACCACCTGTTAGGTCCACCGTTTTTATTAAAGGATTTTTCAAAACATTTAAACATTCTTCCAGCATCTCTTTCGTCATAATTTCTTTTCTGTTTGGCCCAGCATCAACATGACAATGCTCACAAGTTTGGTTACATAGTTTTCCTAGGTTAATTTGTAAGATTTCGATTTCTCTCGGCAGCAGAGGAATCAACCCTGCTTCCTTTAACATGCCCTTAAAACTAGTCTCGTTTTTGTTTTCAATTGAGGCAACATTAAAGGCGTTATTTGAAATTGGGCTTTGTTGTTTTTTGAGATCTTGCATATTAATAACAAATATAACGGTTAAATCTTTGTCAATTTGTCGGCAGATAACATCTTGTCAAAAAACTTCGTTTATCCATTGTTTTATTAGGAACAATATATACATTTGTGCTACCAATTTTTTAAAGAAAATTGTATCTAAAAATTATTAAATAATCCATGGAAAACGGAGCAGATTTAATAGAAGAAGGGGGATACAAACTCCGCACTAAAAAAAGTAGGCTTCCAGCTAAGTTAGATTATATTCAAAGTGCGTCTGGTTTAGTGCTAGCTTTGTTCATGTGGGGACATATGTGTTTGGTTTCTTCTATTCTTTTGGGAAAAGATGCAATGTATTATGTGTCCAAATTTTTGGAGGGAGAATACATCTTTGGTAAGAGTATGCCAATATTGGTGTCGGGTGCAGCATTTAGTGTGTTTATCATCTTTATTGTTCATGCTGCTATAGCTGTCCGCAAATTTCCAAGCAACTGGAAACAATACAAGGAATTTAAAGCGCATATGAAAATGATGAAGCACACTGACACTTCATTGTGGTTTTGGCAGATTTTAACTGGGTTTACCATGTTTTTCTTAGGTTCAGTTCATTTATATGTTATTATGAGCCATCCAGACGCGATTGGTCCTTATGCTTCCGCTGATAGGGTGTGGAGTGAATATATGTGGCCATTGTACATTTTATTATTGTTAGCAGTAGAGTTCCACGGTTCTATTGGACTATATAGGTTATGCGTAAAGTGGGGTTGGTTTGAGGGTAAAGATGCTAAGTCAAGTAGAAAAAAGCTGAAAGTAGGAAAGTGGGTAGTAACTGTTTTTTTTCTAACATTAGGTTTCTTAAGTCTGGCCGCATATATGAAAATTGGTTTAGAACAAGTTGAGAATGACAATGTTGGTGGTCGTTATCCACACCCGAAGAGCGTTGTTACAGAATAGAAATATAGAGATTTAGTTTATGAAAGTAGTTTATACAGATGCATTGGTTGTGGGGGCTGGCTTAGCTGGCCTAAGAATTGCCACAGGAATTAAAGCAAGAGGTCATGATGTGCTGGTTTTGTCTTTAATCCCTCCGAAGCGTTCTCACAGCGCAGCAGCTCAAGGTGGAATGCAAGCTTCTTTGGGTCATTCCAATAAAAGCAGAGGGGATGACGAAGATGTTCATTTTGCTGACACTGTTAAAGGAAGCGACTGGGGGTGTGACCAAGATGTGGCAAGGATGTTTGCTAACACAGCTCCTAAAGCTATTCGTGAATTAACCACTTGGGGGGTTCCGTGGTCTAGGATTCAAAAGGGAGATAGGACAGCTGTTATCAATGCTGAAAAAGTTACCATTACTGAGGACGAAGAAACACATGGTCTGATAAGTTCCCGTGATTTTGGGGGCACTAAAAAATGGCGAACCTGTTTTTGTTCTGACGGAACGGGTCATTCTATGCTATATGCTATGAGTGACAGAGCAATCAAGCAAAAGATTGAAGTTCACGAAAGAATTGAAGCTCTTTCGGTTATTCATGACGGGGCAAAATGTTATGGTGTTATTGCCAGAAACTTAATGTCCGGTGAAATTATTGCTTATGTTGCAAAAACTACATCAATCGCCACTGGAGGTTATGGGAGAATTTATGCTGTTTCTACCAATGCTATAATTTGTGAAGGGATGGGGGCAGCCATTGCTTTAGAAACTGGGGTTGCGACCTTAGGAAATATGGAGGCGGTTCAATTTCATCCAACCGCTATTATTCCAGCAGGTATTTTAACTACTGAAGGCTGTAGGGGTGATGGAGGCTTGTTGCGAGACGTTGACGGTTATCGATTTATGCCAGACTATGAGCCAGAAAAGAAAGAATTAGCCTCTAGAGATGTTGTGTCACGAAGAATGACAGAGCACATAAGAGCAGGCAAGGGAGTTCAATCTAAATACGGAGAGCACCTTTGGTTGGACATCACCATTTTGGGGGCAGAACATGTTAGAAAAAACTTACGAGAAGTATATGACATCTG
>JBFIEB010000213.1:0-5016 GCA_041603555.1 Vicingaceae bacterium | reverse complement strand
TTATTCCCAAGTTTCTTTTTAATTTTTAAACTTTTATTGATAAATTTTATAGCATTATCAATATCTCCTTGCTTATAATATATACTACTTATATTATTATAAGTTAACGCCATACCTAATTTATCATCTATGGATTCTCGAATTTTCAATGATTTATGGTAATATTCAAGCCCAATAGAAATGTTTCCATTGCTTACATAGACAGATCCAATATTGTTATATGAGGTTGCCATACCGAATTTGTTTCTAAGTTTTTTATCTACTCTTAAAGTTTTTAAGTAACACTCTAAAGCTTCATCATTTTTACCTTGCCTATGGTTAACATAGCCAATGTTATTTAAAGCTGCAGATAATGATTTTAAATGACTTAATTTTTCTTTATGAGAGATACTCGATAAAAGTGCTTTTTCAGAAATTCTTCTGGCTTTTTGACATAAAATATTCAAGGTATCAATATTAGTATGATATAGTAACTCAGATAAATTTACATATGCGCTGGCTAACGAAGTATCATGACTATTTCGATTTTCTATTATAGCATTTAAGCTATCAATTTGATGTTGCTGTTCTTCACCACACTGAGCCGCTCCAATAAAAGAAAACAGCAATAGGATTATGTAAATAAAATGTTTGATGGTTTAAATATAGCAAAAACAAAAAACGTAACAAAAGGCCTCATGTCAGCAACACCCCTTTTCTTATTGCTGATTTTCACTATTTTTACTGGCTTTAATCAGCTGGTTTGAAGTTTTATCTGTTCATCTTGTTACTATTCTGCATCTCCTTTACTAGTAAAGGGCAAAAATCATTGACCATAAAAAAAGCCAGGGCACCTATCGTTTTAGATGGAGAGCTAAACGAAATAGATTGGCAAACTGCTGATAAAGGGTCTGGCTTTCAAATGAATTTCCCTACAGACACCTTGATAGCAAAAACACAAACAGTAGTAAGTTTAACCTATGATGATGATTTTATTTATGTAGCTGCTATTTGTTACGATAGCTTACCTGATAAAAAGTACACCGTACAATCGCTTAAACGAGATTTTTCTTTTCCTGTTAGTGATGCTTTTGCCATTTTTATCGACCCCTTTAACGACAAAATAAATGGTTTTAGTTTTTCTGTAAACCCTTACGGGGTGCAACGCGAAGGACTTTTGCAAGATGGTGCTGGTAGAGGGGTAACCACAAGCTGGGATAATAAATGGTATTCAGCCGTTAAACGCTATAACGATAAATGGGTGGTAGAAATGAAAATACCTTTTAAAACCATTCGCTACAATAGCGCCCTTAAATCTTGGGGCATCAACTTTGCGCGTAACGATTTAAAAAGAAATGAAACTTCGGTATGGAACCCCGTACCTCAGCAATTTAATGTAGCCTCTTTGGCTTTTACTGCTCCACTTAATTGGGTGGAAAGTCCGAAAAAAGCAGGTACTAATGTTTCTATTATTCCTTATGCTATAGGCAGTTATTCTAGAAACTTTGAAGACACTACTGAACAATCAAAATTTAATGGTGGGTTTGATGCTAAAATTGCGGTAACCTCTTCCCTCAACTTAGACATTACGGTTAACCCTGATTTTTCTCAAGTAGAGGTGGATCAACAAATTACTAACCTGACTCGGTTTAGTTTGTCTTTTCCTGAAAGAAGACAGTTTTTTATTGAGAACAGTGACCTTTTTTCTCAATTTGGGTTTAGGCAAATACGTCCTTTCTTTTCTAGAAGGATAGGTTTAAATAGTGGAAGTGCTGTTCCTATTATTGCTGGAGCTCGATTAAGTGGTAAAATCAATAACAATTGGCGAATTGGTTTAATGAATATACAAACGGAAGGGGTTTCTGTTAAAGAAGGTGAACCATTGATACAACCCGAAAACTATTCAGTAGCTGCTGTACAACGAAAAATAGGCAAACGCTCTACGTTGGATGCTATTTTTGTTAATAGACAAGGGTTTGAAAACGATGAAATTAGTTATAGCAATTACAATAGAGTTGCTGGCTTACAGTATAATTTAAGGTCGGCAGACAGTAAGTTTCAAGGAAAAACTTTTTACAACCAAGCTTTTACTCCCAACATTACTGGTGATGATTATACCCATGCAAGTTGGTTAATGGTTCAAACTAGAAACATTACCATCCATTGGAATCATGAATACGTGGGTAAAAACCATATTGCTGATGTTGGCTTCATACCAAGGTTATCGCAATACAATTCTGAAACTGGTGAAATTGTTTTTGCTTCCTATTGGCGATTGGAAGATTCTTTTGCCTATCGATATTTCCCTAAAGGAAGAAGTGTGCAAAATATAGAGTCCGAACTTAAGTATTCTGAATATTTCAATAAAGATTTTAATTCTACTGAACTTGAAATTGAACCAAGCGTTAAACTCAATTTTAATAATCGTACAAAGTTTAAACTCTCTTTTGAACACAATGAGGTAACCTTGCAATTCCCTACTGATATTACTTTCACAGATAATTTACCAATTGCCTCAGGAAACTATCGCTACAATAATGCTGAAGCGTATTTTGAGTCTCCATCCTACAAAACGTTTAATTTTGATGTTTCTACAGATTATGGTCAATATTTCATTGGCCACAAATTAAGCTCAACAATTAATTTAAACTATCGCTTTCAACCTTATCTAAAACTTGGAATAAGGGCAAATCAAAATCATATAATGATGCCAACAGGTTATCGTGATGCAGAGCTATATTTAATAGGTCCTAAACTAGAATTTTCTTTTACAAAGAAACTTTTCTTTACCACTTTTGTGCAATACAATACTCAAGTAGAAAATGTAAACATAAATGCTCGTTTACAATACCGTTTTAAACCTATGTCTGACCTCTATATTGTATACACCGACAATTACAATTCTCCTAACTTTGCTATTAAAAATAGAGCGTTAGTAATTAAGTTAATTTATTGGATTAACGTTTAGCTTAATTTGTACCTTTGATTTGTGAGCCCTAAAGCAAAAAGCAAACTATCTCCTTGGCAACTCAAATTGCATGATGTAATTTTTGAAGCTGATACTCGAGCTGGAAAATGGTTTGACATCCTTTTATTATGGGCAATTCTACTTAGTGTTGCTACTGTTATGTTGGAGAGTGTGGATAGCATTTCTGCTGTTTATGGTGAAGAACTTAGAATTATAGAATGGGTATTTACCCTCTTATTTACATTAGAATATATTGCCCGTTTAATATCTATTGGGAAACCTCTTAAATACGTTTTTAGCTTTTATGGAATCATAGATTTTGTTTCTATTGTGCCAACTTATTTAGGCATTTTTATCACTGGTACTCAATCTTTAGCAATTATCAGAAGCATTCGCCTTTTAAGAGTTTTTAGAATTTTAAAATTAGTCCGATTTATTGGTGAAGCCAATGTTTTAATCAAAGTACTAAAGGCGAGCAGGGCTAAAATTGTAGTGTTTCTATTCGCACTATTGAGCTTAACTTTTATTTTGGGCACCATTATGTACTTAATAGAATCGCCTGAAAGTGGTTTTACAAGTATTCCAAGAAGTATTTATTGGGCAATAGTAACATTAACCACGGTTGGTTATGGAGATATTGCCCCTCAAACAGTTTTGGGGCAAACGTTGGCCTCTTTTATTATGATAATAGGTTATGCCATTATAGCAGTACCTACTGGAATTGTTGGAGCAGAGCTTGCTAAAACCAAGGTTAATTTAAATACTCAGGCATGCCCAGAATGTTCCTTAGAAGGACACGATGATGATGCAACACATTGTAAATATTGTGGAGCAACATTATAGTTTATTAGCTCTAAATGACCTTTTATGAAATACATATCTTACTAAAAAATAAAATTGAATACCTTTATGTTAATTAAACTTGTTATGAAAAGACTTTTAGCAATTTTATTGATAGCATCCAGTTTGACTTGTTTTTCACAAATAAGTCATGGTGGAACACCCTTAAGTTTTAGTAAAAACCTAAGTGCTGCACCAATTCACACTACTCCAATTTTAGACATAGCTCCTTTTTTAGCTGAAGATGCTATCACAGACAATCATAAAGACATTGCTTGGAGATTCGGAATTGAACAATTTGTTTACTTAAATCTGGCAAATTCCGGTGTTTGGGATATCCTATCTAATGGAGATAGAATATGGCGCCTAGAGATAAAGTCACCCAATGCTAAAACCACTAATTTAAATTTTAGTTCTTTCCAATTACCTATTGGAGCGACTTTTTTTGTTTACAATAAAAGCCAAGTTCTCGGTTCATTTACCCATGAAAACAATAAAGTTACTGGTGAATTTTCTACCTCCCTTTTAAAAGGCGATAACGTTATTTTGGAATACTTTGAACCGGTATCTGTTCAAGGGCAAGGTATAATAGAAGTTTCTTCTATAGTTCATGGTTATAGGGATTTATTCAACCAGTTAAAAGGATTTGGCAGCTCTGGCTCTTGCAACATCAATGCAATTTGTGATACTTCTTTTTGGGGAAATGAAATACGTTCTGCTGTTATGCTCTTAACTTCCGGGAATTCCCGTTTTTGTTCAGGAGCATTAATCAACAACACTGCGCAAGATGGGACTCCTTATGTCTTAACGGCAGATCATTGTGGTGCTTTGACTAATAATATTTTTATGTTTAATTATCAATCACCAAGTTGTGCAACTAATATTGATGGTCAGATTACACAAACAATAAGTGGATGTGCAATACGAGCTAGTGATACACCATCCGATTTCTTTTTAGTTGAACTATCCAGTACCCCTCCTTCTAACTTCAATGTGTTTTATGCAGGATGGTCAAGTGTTAATGTAGCTCCCTCTAAAGGAACCGGAATTCATTTTCCGGCTTTGGATGTAAAAAAGATTTCACATGATGATGATTGTTTGATTGAATCAGGTTATTATAGCGCTGGAAATAATCATTGGGAAGTAATAGATTGGAACTCAGGGACGACTGAAGGTGGGTCTTCCGGATCTCCTTTATTTGACCAAAACCACAGAGTTATTGGTCAATT
>JBFIEB010000212.1:0-5144 GCA_041603555.1 Vicingaceae bacterium | reverse complement strand
TGTTGTTTGATAAAATGCTTCAGCACCAACGAATGTATATCTAAGGTTTTCTAAATTGATTTCTGAATAATATGGTTCGAGTAATTTTAATGTTGAAGGCGCAGTTACCAATACTGAAATATTTTGTTCTAAAAGTGCTTTATAGGTTGCTAAGTATTTTATTTCATGATTATTTATAGTGGTTACACTTGCACCTATACACAGTGGGATTAGGGTTGAAATGATAGACATGTCAAAGGTAAGGTCTGCCATCTGTAAAAAAATGTCATCTGCACTAAATGCATAATTCAAGGATAAAAATGAATCAACAAATGCATCCAGATTTTGATAACTAATCGGAACACCCTTCGGAATTCCAGTTGTGCCAGATGTAAACAAGATATAAGCAATATCATTACCTGAAATTTCAATTTTTGGAATGCTTTTGTTTACAGGTGATAAGGCACTTGTATTGACTATTTTTAAGGTATTAAAACAATCATTTTCAACCACTTTGCTTGACAATACAATATCAGCATCAATAATATCTATAATTGATTTTAGTCTTTCATTATATTCTCTAATGTTTAAAGGAATATAGCTATTCCCTGTCAACCAAATAGCAATAATAGATGCATAAGTTTCAACATCATCGTTGGTTGTTACAATTACTTTTTTATAATGAATATTTGCCTCTAAAAGCTCATTAGCAATGCTGTTTACTTTTTGATAGAATTTGCTGTAAGAATAACATATTCCTTTTATATTAAAAGCTATTTTATCAGAGTATTGCTCTGAAATTGTATTTAATAAGTTAATAAAGGAGATAGACAAATTGTAGGATTAAGTAACACCACCAAATATACGATATTAAAGTTTTTACTCAAAAGCACGCCCCTTCTATCACTTAAAAAGAATTGGTTAACTTTATATTGCTATTACAGAACCAATGAGGCTTACTCTATCCATAATGCTAATGTTGTGCTTTACCATTATAAAAGCCCAAACAACTATTGAAGCCAACTCTGGCGAATATATTGAGGCTAAAAATTATGGTGGTAAAGTTGAGTTTAAACGATTTTTTCAGCAAGAAATTAATTACCCAAAAAAAGCTTTACAAAATAAAGATGAGGGAACTGTAGAATTATCATTTATTGTGGATAGCAAAACAGGAAAGTCGAGTAATCTTCTAATTAAAAATTCGGTTTCACCTGAATTAGATGCTGAGGCTATTCGACTGTATAAAATGTTGTTGTTTTTACCTTCTTATTATACTGGTGACCGAGTAACAACTTACAGCACTTTAAAATTCAAATTCTCCATCAAAAATTATAATAGGATTACAAAAAAAAGAGGTTACGAAGAAATAGAATTACAAGACGAGTTAATAGATACTTCAAATATAATTTACCTTGATAATCAAGTAAAGATTAAGCCAAAAATGGTTTTTAAAGATACGCTGGATAACATTTCTAGTTTTATATATGACAACCTTAAGTATCCTCAGGGTACTTTTAAACTCAACATTACTGGAACAGTAAAATTATTTTTTGTAGTAGAACCTTCCGGAAGGATTACCAATATTAAAGTATTGAAAGATGTTGGAGGAGGAGCTACTAATGAAGCGATTCGATTATTAAATTTATCTAAATGGCAAGCTGGAGAAAAAGATGGAAAAAAGGTAAGGGTAAGTAAAATTTTTGAAGTCAACTTTAACCTTAGTAATGAATCAGGAATTGATGTTCTTCCAACAAGTCATTAATCAATATAATTTTCTCAATATTTTATAATAACATCTTAGTTTAACTATTGTGTTAACTACTTCGATTAATCTAAGAAATCTTGTGATTTGCAGAAATAGATTATACTTTTGTCGTCCAATTAAAAATGGCATGACCAAAAGACTGATTTCCCTTAGTTTACTACTTATCCTAATAATTTTTGGTAGCGTATTGTTTGCTCAAGATAAAGCTACCTCAAAATTAGCCAATGAATTTTTTAATGATGGAAACTTTAATGCTGCCCTTGACCAATATTTGGAATTATTAAAAGTTGAGCCTGAAAATTCGAAATTCAATTACAGAACAGGTGTTTGTTATTTAAATACAAACATTGATAAATCTAGCGCAATTCCTTATTTAGAAAAAGCGTTAGAATCTGAAGATGCGGATGATAATACTTATTATTTGTTAGGAAGAGCTTATCATTTTGCGTATCGTTTTCCTAATGCAATTAATATGTTTGAAAAGTTTAAGGAAGTAAATAAAGGGAATAATGAAAATCTACATGACATAGAAAAGCAAATAGAATATTGTTACAATGCAATAGAAATAATGAAATTTCCATTAGATGTTAGTTTTGAAAATATGGGGTCAGAAATAAATTCTACTTCACCCGATTATTATCCTTTTGTTCCGCTAAATGAATCTTATTTGATTTATAACACAAAACGTGATGATGGTAGTAATCTACTTCCTGATGGAAGTTTTAACTCAGAAATTTACATTTCCAGAGTTAAAAATGGGAAGTATTCTAATGCTAGAAAAATAGATCAAAATATAAATACTTTAAATGGTTCAGAAGAAGTGATTGGTCTTTCTGCTGATGGGAAACATATTTTGTTTTATTATGACAATGAAGAGCATTATGGAGATTTATTTATTGGCGATTATCAGAACGAAAAGATTAAAAACGTAGTTAAATTACCTAAAGTAATTAATTCTAAAAATCATGAAATAGCTGCGTCTATATCGAAATTCGGTGATGTAATTTATTTTGCAAGTGATAGAGAAGGTGGTTTTGGTGGAGTTGATATTTATAGCTCTAGAATTTTACCGAATGGTACATGGGCTCCTGCTCAAAATTTAGGAGCAACTGTGAATACAGAATACGATGAAGATTTCCCCAATGTAACGGCTGATAATAAAACATTATATTTTAGCTCTAAAGGGCATACTAGTATGGGAGGGTATGATATTTTTAAAGCAACATGGAATGCTGTAAAAAGAAATTGGGGGGATGTGAAAAATATTGGTTACCCCTTAAATACACCAGAAGACAATATGAATTTTAGGGCATCCGAAACAGGTAGAACTGGTTACATCTCTGCTTTAAGAGCCAAAGGATATGGAGATTTAGATATTTATAGTGTAACATTTAACGAAATTGACCCTCAATACACTGTTCTAAAAGGTTATATCAATGGAGCAGATTCAACCCAAATTAAAGATGTTTTTATCTCAGTACTAGATAAACAAACAGATGAACTCTATGGGAGTTATATGACTAATCCAATTTCTGGGAGGTATATTATAATTCTTCCTCCAGGTAAATACAATATACTAGTTGAAGGATTAGGTTTTGAGTTGTACAGTGAAGACGTTGAGATTTATGGTAAGAGTTCTTATAGAAGTGTGATTAAAAAAGATTACGTTTTAAAACCTACTGGTCAGTAGAAAGCATAACATCATTTGTTAGTCCCAACCCTGATTTTAAATGTTGATTAGTGTAATGACTGGTGTCTGGTGTTATCTCAGCACTATATAAATATCCTGAATTCGGAAGCGCAACTACTTGATGCAGATTATTGTCATCCAATATTAATTGTTCAATTCTGTTGTCAACTGCTTTTGAGTAAGTATTGTGAATCATAGAATAATATCCAGTAAAAGTGATTAGCCCCAGAATATTTACTACCATAATGTATTTAATAAACTTAAATTTTGATTGATGATAACGCCCCAGTAAAAAAAGGTAACGTATCATTACAAGAGCAATAAATATAGATGACATCATAGAAGATCGATGGGGAGGTAAACTGCCCAATGCTTGTACTACAATCATTTGATTAAAAAATGTAACACACCCTATTAGTAAAATAGAAATAAGTAACTGCTTAACTGGATAAAATTTATTTGATGAAGGTGTAATTTGTTTTCCTAATAGGTAAAATGGTAGAGCTAAAAATAGTGCTGGTAAGAAAGTGGTGTGAAAATTCCTGAAAAGAAAATCTACAAATGCATAACCACTATATAACCATAAATCAAGGTTTCCTAAGGGTTCTGTAATCTCATCTCGATGTAGGGTTCCGGGGCTCAAATAGTTTATTAAAAAAGCACCAAGAATTAAAAAGATTCCTAAGCAAGAAACAATAGTTTCTTTTTTTTTTAGAATTAAAAACAAAAGAGCTAAGATAATGAGAATGGTTAGGGGTTCGTTAGAACCACCAATATATATTACGCTTAAGCCAAATATTAAATAATCTAAAAAATTCTTTTGTGTTTTAAAAAATATAGAAAGACCAAAAAAGAAAGCAGTAGTACTCCATAAGTATACAATTGATGAGGTGTACCATAACCATGTGTCGCTAGCGGAAACGGTACAGAAAAATAACACGGAAATGGCTATGACACTGTAAATAAGTAATGTTTTCTTTTTAATACTTAATTGATAATACAAGTTAATAGCGTATAATGATCTAGTAATACCTACATAAAGTAATCCTACAGAAATAGTATTGTAAACCATTAAAAATAATGGAGCTTGATTAAATTTCAGGAAGTAAACCAATAAAAAATTAGAAGTCCATCTTCCATGCCATTCATAATAAAGATGATTGTAAATTTCTTTAAAAGAAGAAGATCTAAGTTCTCCTATAAAGAAATAATCATCGGCTGCAAATCGATTAAAAAAGAAAGTGAGCAATAAAAACAAGACAAATAATATTGCTTGAAATGGTATTAATGCTGTCAGTTTAAATTTCATCAATTTTTTCCTTTAGGTAAAAGGACTTTGTTTTAAAATAGATCCCACTTTTCAGTGGGATTAGTTCGGCTTATCTTTTTAAATAGTTCGCATATTTAAAAAGGTCTCACTAAGTTATAAAACATTATTAACAACTCTTGAATAAACTTTCTTTTTTGCGAATTTTGATATCATTAAAAGTAATACATATGCAACAATATTTAGATTTATTAGACCATATCTTAACCAAGGGAACTCAAAAGGGTGATAGGACAGGGACAGGAACAATAAGTTGTTTTGGTTATCAAATGCGATTTGATTTAAGGGAAGGTTTTCCTTGCTTAACAACTAAAAAGTTACATCTAAAATCAATAATTCATGAGTTGTTGTGGTTTTTAAAAGGAGATACCAATATAAGGTAT
>JBFIEB010000211.1:0-5144 GCA_041603555.1 Vicingaceae bacterium | reverse complement strand
GAGCTATTTTTTAGCTCCTTTTTTTATTTCTATTGCCACATATTCTTTTAGTTCGAAAAAAAATTGTTTAAAATCTTGTTTTAAAATCAGCTCTTCTTTTAAAAGGATTTTATGGGCATTTGACATATTATTATCATAATTACTTCTTTTAGAAAGCCCTTTAAGCGATTTACTAATTCCCTCAATTTTTCTATAGTTATACAACCAATCACTTTTAGCCATAAACGGTAATCGTGCTTGACTTTTCAATGGTAATTTTGATATGTTTGTGAAAAGAATTTTATATATAAAAGAGGTAAAATCACTAAGATTGACATTTGAATGAAGACTCCATTCAGTTGCTAAAAAATAATCGTAAAAAATGTCTATAACTACTGGGGTATATTTTCTTTGATGATGCCTTATAAGGTTTTTACTATTAAGAACTACTTCATGAGAATCTGTAAAAGCATCTATTTTTCTATGTAATATTATTCCTTCTTGAATTTTTGGAGCGTAATCCAAATATCGTTTACCTTTTACATCGTCAGCAATATAATTACCAATAATTAGGTTTTCATTATAATCCGATAAATAGAAATGGGCTAAATAATTCATTTAAAAGCCTTTAATGGATTAGATTTACCACTGATGTAAAAATGATTTATACTTACATTAAACATAGATACATTTGTTTAGACAATAGAAAGCAAAACTATGAAGAATATATTTTGTGCGTTATTTATAATTATGAGTTTTAATCTTATTGGACAAAACGATAAGTATCAATTTTATTTAGACTTAAACAAAGTGAGTAGTGATCTTATTCAGGTTACTTTAATTACACCTGATATTAAATCAGATAAAATTATTTACAATATACCAAAGATTGTTCCTGGGACTTATAAAATATATGATTTTGGGCAGTATGTAATGGACTTTGAAGCCTTTGATAAAGAAGGGAAAAGCTTAAGTGTAAATATGCTCGATAAAAATAGATGGGAAATACAAAATGCTAATAAGTTGGCTAAAATAAGTTATTGGGTAGAAGATACTTGGGATGCAGATGTAGATCAATTAGTATTTGAACCAGGAGGAACTAATATTGAACAAGGTGATAATATAGTGCTAAATAACCATGGTTTCTTTGGATATTTTGATCAGATGAAACAGTTTAAGTATGAAATAAATGTAACTCGTCCAGATAATTTCTATGGTTCTACTGGTTTATCATCAATTGAAACTACGGGAAATATTGATCAATTTACTACCAACAACTATATGGATTTGGTCGATTCTCCAATTATGTATAACGTGCCGGATACTACAACTTTTAAAGTTGCAGGGACTGATATATTAATTTCAGTTTATTCGAAAAATAAATCAGCATCAGCAAAAGAAATTGCAGAGGATATTAAAGAAATTTTAGAGTTACAAAAAGATTATTTAGGGGGAACTTTACCAGTAGATAAATATGCGTTTATTATTTATTTGTATTCTGGAACAAGTGGTTCAGGAGGAAGTGGAGCGTTGGAGCATTCGTATTCTTCATTTTATTATTTGCCAGAGATGCCAGCTAAACAATTATCAGGTTTTATTGTAAGGGTTGCTGCTCATGAATTTTTTCATATAGTAACCCCTTTAAATATTCATTCAGAAGAAATAGGAGATTTTGATTATATCAATCCAAAAATGTCAAAACACTTATGGATGTATGAAGGAATTACAGAATATTTTGCAGGGCATGTTCAGGTTTATGGTGGGATGAAAACACCTCAAGAATATTTAGATTTAATTGAAGATAAATTATCTGGAGCTGATAATTTTAAGGATGACTTACCTTTTACAGAATTGAGTTTAGGATGTTTAGATAAACACGAAAGCCAATACTCAAATGTGTATTTAAAAGGAGCCCTAATAGGAATGTGCTTGGATATTTTACTTAGAGACCATTCTAACGGAAAAACAGGAGTGAAAGATATGATGACTAAACTGTCAAAGGAATATGGTAAAAATACTTCCTTTAAAGATGATAAATTATTTGAAAAAATAACTGAATTATCATCCCCTGAAATAGGTGAATTTTTCAATAAACATGTTGAGGGTGGAGCCGAATTACCAATACAAGAATTATTAGAAAGAGTTGGAGTTATATTTAAAAAAGATGTAAAAGTGAAAGAGATAACCTTAGGAGGAGTATTATTAAGTTATAATCCAGAGACTCAACGATTGTATGTCGCAGACATGGGAAATATAAATGAATTTGGAAAATCATTAGGTTATAAAACTAATGATGAACTTATTTCAATAAATGGGGTTGAAATAGATATGGATAAAGTACAAGCTCAATTATCAGACTTTAAGAAAAACACAAAAGAGGGTAATAAAATTGAAATAGTCGTAGCTAGAAATGAAAAAGGAACTGTTAAAAATAAAAAGCTAAAGGGGAAAGTAATTTTGGTTGAAAAAACTAAAAAGTATTTTGTAGAATTTAATGATAAGGCAACAGAAAAGCAATTGCAATTAAGGCGAGCATGGTTAGGCCAAAGCTGATAAATACTTAATTTTAAACTTCTTCTAAGAATAAATGTTAAATAAAAAAAAGCTATACTGGTTTTCACAAATAATAGGGTGGCTATTATATACTATTATAGTAGGGGTGTTTTATATTTTAACTGGCAATGAAATAAGTTTAGAGTTAATTTATAGTTTATTATCCATCTATTTAATAGGGTTATCAGTTTCACACGCATTTAGACTATTAATAGTTAAATTAAATTGGCTAAGACATAACATTCCTCGATTAATTCCAAGAATATTATTCGGAACATTAATTTCGGGAATATTGGTCTATTTCTTAAAATCCATTATCATTGAGCGTTTCATTGTTCAAAATGCATATGAATTTAATTTAGCTGATGCATTTCCTACGATAATTAGCTGGACGTTGTTATATCTAATTTGGTCACTTCTTTATTTACTTTTTCATTTTGTGAATAATTATAAAAAAGAAGAGATTAAAAATCTAAAATGGGAAGCTGCAAAAAATGAAATTGAATTGAATAAGTTAAAATCTCAGCTAAATCCACATTTTATTTTTAATTCCATGAATAGTATAAGAGCTTTGGTTAATGAAAATCCTTCTTTAGCTAAGGAAGCGATTACTCAATTATCTAATGTACTAAGAAATTCATTGTTAATGGGTAAACAAAAATTAATTCCATTTAGTGATGAAATGAAATTGGTGAGTGATTATTTAGGGCTAGAGAAAACCAGATTTGAAGAGAGGTTAACAATTGTAAGGAATATTGAAAATAATACTGACATGTTCTTAGTACCACCATTAATGGTTCAAACTTTAGTTGAGAATGGAATTAAACATGGAACCTCTAAATTACCTGATGGAGGAACTTTAGAAATAGCAGCAAAAATACAAGATAATAATTTACTGATAGTTATTTATAATAGTGGAGTTTATCAAGAAAACAATGAACCTGAAACGGGATTTGGAATTGTAAATACAATCCAAAGACTTAAATTATTATATGGAGAAAATGCAAGTTTTGAAATTAGTAATGACAAGGATAGAGTAAAAACTTTGCTTACTATTCCAAAAGAAACAACACTTTAAATTTTACTAGATGAAAGCAATAATAGTTGATGATGAACGATTGGCAAGAAAAGAGTTGAAAGACTTATTAAGTGAATTCCCAAACATAGAAGTTATTGAGGAATGTGATAGTGCAGAAGCTGCCATTACATCAGTAGACAAATTAAAACCAGATTTGGTTTTTTTAGATATTCATATGCCGGGTAAAGATGGGTTTGGTGTATTGGAAGAGTTAGATTATATGCCTCATGTCATTTTTATAACTGCGTATGATGAATATGCCATAAAAGCTTTTGACGTAAATGCGTTAGATTATTTATTAAAACCTATCCAACCGGAGAGACTAAAAGAAGCAATCGATAAGGTTAAAAAAGAAGAGTTAGAACCAGTTTCTACAAATGATAAATTAGGGTTAAATCATCAGGTTTTTGTGAAAGATGGAGATAAATGCTGGTTTGTTAAGTTATCTGATGTCCCTATTTTTGAATCAGAAGGGAATTATGTTAGGGTTTATTTTAATGGTAATAAGCCGTTAATCTTAAAATCGCTGAATAATTTGGCAAATAAATTAGATGATAATGTTTTTTTTAGAGCCAATCGAAAATTTATTATCAATTTGAATTGGATAGATAAAATAGAAAGCTGGTTTAATGGAGGGTTAATGGTTAAATTAAAAAATGGTGAACAGGTAGAGATATCTAGGCGTCAAGCGAGCAAACTTAAGGAATTAAAGAGTTTGTAGTAAAAAGTAACATTCGTCTTATTTTACTAGCATTTTATCTGAAAATTATAGCCATACGTATAATTTATTTACGGTTGTAAAGATTTTATTCAGATATTGGTTATCCGATTTATAAGAAAATGGATAGTATTACAATAGAGCCAACAGATGTTTCTCCGAAAGTTATTTTTGACATTAAAAATAATAACTTTATAATTAAAGGTAAGTCAATAGTAACAGAAGTTGATAGGTTTTACATCCCATTAATAGAATGGTTAGGAAACACTCAAGATAAAATTACAGGCAGAGTTGATTTTGTCTTTGATTTAGAGTATTTCAATATTTTTTCATCTAAACGAATCTTATTCATTTTATATAAGTTAAGTGACATGAAAAATGAAGGCATTGACATCAATGTTATATGGCATTTTTCTATAGAAGATGATTATACGAAAGAAGTTGGAGAAGACTTTGCTTGTATGGTAAATTTGCCATTTGAATTTATCAGCAATACAATGCATGCGGAATTAGTTTAAAACCAAGTATTTTTTATTAAAATTATTGCTCATTTTTGCAGAACTAATCTGTAAAAGGAATAAATTATTAAATAAACTATCAACCCAATTTAATTTCCACCACAAAAGCACACAATTCTTCAAAACATTTTTTAGCAACAGAATACAAATATTGCACACAAAAGAAACTCAATCGACACCAGAAATCATCACTCATGGAATTCCTCAAGGAAGTACACTATCCACTACATTCTTCATACTCTACTATAATGACCTATATAAAGACATACTACACGAAGACACATATTCCTATGCCGAT
>JBFIEB010000210.1:0-5150 GCA_041603555.1 Vicingaceae bacterium | reverse complement strand
TTTACATAACCATAAATATTGACCACATCTTTAAACTTTTTTTTCTCTTGCGAAAAAGAAAGTCCATGAATGATAAACAAGGTGAGAAATATGAAAAGTTTAATTTTCATTTTGTATAATGTCCGAAATTATTTTCCCATCTTCTAATGTAATAACCCTGCGAGCTCTATCAATTACTCGTTGATCGTGAGTTGAGAAAATAAAGGTGATTCCCTCTTCTTTGTTTAGTCTGAGCATGATATCCAATAGATTTTCTGCAGATTTGGAATCCAAATTAGCTGTTGGTTCATCTGCTAAAACAAAATCAGGTTTAGATGCTAAAGCTCTTGCAACTGCCACTCGTTGTTGTTGTCCGCCACTTAATTGTGAAGGGCGATTATTCATTTTATCTTCTAAGCCAACTTCTTTTAACAAAGCATCAACTCTTTCATTACGTTCATTGGTCGCAATTTTTTGTAACAACATTACAAACTCGGTATTTTCTCTTGCCGTGAGAACAGGAATGAGATTAAAACTCTGGAAAACAAAACCAATGTGTTTCAATCGGAACTTAATTAACTGATTATTTGACATTCCGTTTAACTCAATACCGTTTACTTTAACAGATCCAGAAGTTGGTCTATCTAATCCACCAATGATATTTAGTAATGTTGTTTTTCCAGAACCTGATGGACCTACGATAGCTGTAAATTCATCATTCTCTATTTTGAGATCGACCTGATCTACTGCTCTTACAGGAACGACTCCTTCGTAAATTTTACTTAGTTTATTAGTTTCAATTACACTCATAATTCTAAATTTTTCTAATTGCTTCTACTGGTTTTAGTCTTAATGCTTTTATAGCTGGATATATGGCTGCTAAAATTGCCATGAAAATTACCATGATAGATACATCTATATATTCTCCATATTTTAGGCTCGGGTAAATGATGTTTGAAAACCCTAAATCTTGATAGGCAGCAGAGCCTAAATTAATTCCTGCATGTCCGAAATAAGTAATTGAAGTATAAGAGAGCAACAATCCTAATGGGGCACCTAAAAAGGTTAAACAAACGGTTTCTATTAAAATCATAAAAAATACTTTTGGTTTTGACATGCCTATGGACATCAACATTCCTATTTCTTTAACGCGTTCTAAAACAGCCATTAGCATTGTATTAATAATACTGAACATTAAAGCGATTAGAATTATTCCCACAATTATTAACGTGTAAGTATCCATCATTTCAATCATCATTCGCATCCCGGTTGATAAATCCATCCAGGGCAATACTTCTAATTCTGGGTAAGCATTTTGATATTTAGTTGCCATTGGCTCCGCTAAATCGTGGCTGTTGAGTAAAACGGCTATTTCGTGTACATTGTCTTCAATTACCAAAAGCTTAGCTATGTCGCTTCGTTTTACAAAAACATTCATTTCATCATACATTCCATTTTTGGTATTGTAGATTCCCACAACTTTAAAAGCTCCAGCAGTAATTTCACCATTTATATCCTGAAGTGTTATTATAATTTTTGATTTAACATCCACTTTATATTTTTCTGCAATTTTTTGACTAATTAATATAGGATTGCGTTTTACACCTTCGAAGTAAGCTCCTTCTATTATTTTTTGATCTAATTCAGTAACAATAGCCTCATCAGATGGTATAATTCCATTTAATTTAACTGAGCCATTTGTGTTTGCTGAACCTAGCATTACCATTCCAACTATTCGTCCAGATGAAGCAATAACAGTTGCCTCTTTATTAATTTTTTGCTGAATGGATAAACCATTTTTTATTAATAGTTTGGATTGGTATTCATCTCTAAATTTTGGTTGATGAATTTGAAAATGAGACATTTCCATTCGGATAACACTTTCTATCTTTTGATTCATCATTCCTTGCGTGAACGCAGAAGAAAATACTCCAGCCCATAGACCTAAAGCTATGGCAATAATTACTACCAAACTTCTAACCTTGTGTCTCCATATGTTTCGCCAAGCGACTTTAAAAATCATAAATTAAGCTCTCATTTCTTTAATAGCATCCAGCCGTTGAATTTTTATAAAAGGAAATACTCCAATTACAATTGATATGATTAAAATGATCAAACCTTGCTGAATAAATATATAAGGGTCTAATGAAAATTGAATCATTGCTTCAATACCAAAATCTTCATAAATATCAGCCATATCATCCGCAAAGTAAATAGGGTTGTAATAAAAATAGGTGCAAATAGGGAAAGCTATTACACAACCAACGATAGCACCTAATATGGAAATAATGATTAATTCTAACCAGACGATAATCGCTAATTTTAAGCGTTTCATTCCCAATGCGACCAAAACACCAAACTCATGTTTTCTTTCTGATAACATCATTAGCATAGTTCCAAATAATCCAAATGAAATAACCATGTATAGAATGAACATAAATACATAACCTTCTACTTTGTCTGTGGCTATCATATTTTTAAGATTAGGAGCCAATTCTTCCCAATCCATTACTTCATAATTTTCACCCAACTTTGAACCAAGTTGTTGTGCTACCAATTGTGCATCATTGTTGTCGCCAAGGTGTAAAATAATATTGGTACATCTATTTTGAACCCCATAGAATGCTTGAGCTTCTTTAATTGGTAGAAAGACCAGTTGTTTACTTAATTCTGGAGATCCAAATTTTACAATGCCTTTAATAGCATATTTTCCAGCCGCGCTTGAACCATGATACCCTTGGCTTAATAACACTAAGGTATCTCCAATATCTACTTTTAAATACTCAGCTAACCCTGCACCAACCATTACTTGTTGCTCATTGGGTTCTAGGTATTCACCTTTTGCAACTCTTTCATTAAGAGAATTGTAGTGCTTTTCTCTATCTAAATCAGCTCCAATAACTATCGCTCCTTTTGTTGTACTATCGGAAACAATTAATGCAAAATTTTCTATTCGAGGTGAATACCCATCTATCAAATTCAAATTTTCGATTTCAGATAGAATTGATTTATCCAGAGTTAAAGAATTATCTATTGTTTTATCATCCCAATATCCTTTGGCATGCACTTGAGAAAAACCAGTAAAATCTCCAATCAATGATTTAATCATATTCTCATAAACACCATTTTTAGCGCTCATCATTAATACCGAAAGAATTACTGCAACAGAAACTGCCACTAGGGTTATGATGGTCCTAGATTTGTTTCTCCATATGTTTCGCCAGGCGAGTTTTAATAGCAATAAGAAGGATTTATTGGTTATTTGAGCCTTTTCATATTTTGTACTGTGAAAAAATTCTCCTTGAAAGGCACATCAAATTCTATAGATAGATATTCCATTATCGTTTTTTGCCCCTTTTTATTCATTGGTGTAATTTCCATTTTGGCTGGTAATAATTTATCTCCCATTTTTTTGATATCATAAGCTACCATTTTATTGACTAGTTCTTCATCCTCATCATAAAAATTAACTTTTAACTGGAAATAGTTGTCGTGACTTACCCAAACCAGTATCTTTCCCCAGACAACAGCAGCATCTTCATGGGGGATCATTTCAATTTTGTAGCACTTTCTTCCTTCAATGGTTGCCTCGCCAATAATTTTATGATCATAATCTTCTACAATAGACGATTGTTTTACTAAATCATCGTTAGTAAAATCTGTTCCCATAAAGCTTTGCATCATCATAGATGGAGGCAACTTAATTGTTCGTTCAATAGAAGGAATCCAGTTCCATACTTCTTTATCTTTCATTAAAAAACTAGTTCCCTTCTCTTTTACTGGAGAAGTGAATAAAATCATACTCAGCTTAGTTCCCATTGACCAAGTTTTCATTTTCATTTCTCGGCTCCATTTTGGCCGTACAGTTGTAATGATTATTTCAGCTCTTGTAGATTTTACACCTTTCATAACTTCGTCAGCCTTCTGGATGATTTCTTTTGCAGATAATGATTTTTGAGCAAAAGATGCAAAGCCAAAACAAAACAATAAAACGAATGGGCCTATTTTTTTTATTTCAAACATATTGACGAAATTATACCAAAGATTTAATTAGACGGATGACATAAATCACTATTGTTAATGTTTGATTAGGCCAAAGAACTGAGCTATCCAATAAGTTGAGTGAAAATTTATGTCTACGGTATGGGTATCCATTTTACCTCCTGTGTTAATGCTTTTACCAGGTGTAATTAAAATTTTATGTTTAATGGTTTCGGCATAAATGGTAATTATTTTTGTCTCTTTTGATTCAGTATAATATAGCCTAGCGGTTAAAAGGGGGTTATTTAAATAATCTTTTTTTTCATCATAGTTTTCATCAGAAAGTTGATTTTTTTTGAGCCATTGTTGTAAGAGTCTCTCTGCATTGCTTTTTGGAACTACTCGGTCGGATTCGCCTTGAATAATTGCAACTTTTGGCTGTAAATTAGGACTTTCGCTGTTTGGATTAAAGATATCTGAAGGTGCGGCAAAAAGAGCTCCGGCATTAAATAATTCAGGATATGCATTTAACATAGCATTGCTTATGCCTCCTCCAGCAGAAAATCCAGTAATAAATATTTTTGAACTGTCGATAAAATAACTAGACCTTGAAAAATCCACCATTTGCTTGATAGAAGCAACCTCACCTTTATCTTTTTTTGCCTTAAACCCCAAAAAATAATTATAACATTTAGCAGCATTATTAATTTGTTTTTGTTCAGGGTAAATAACTATAAAGTTTAATGAGTCAGCTAGTTTGTTCCATCCTGTTTCACTAGCAATCATATTTGCAGATTGAGTACAACCATGAATTACTACCACTAAAGGTGTCGTTTTGCTATTGTTATTGTTAAGCGTGCTGGGAACATACATATACATTTTTAAGTTTCCAGGATTTTTGCCAAATTTTTCTATTTGAATTAGAGGCTCTTGAGCAAGAACACAACATCCAAGGAAGAAAATAAATATGAAGAATTTAGTTTTTAGCACCTTCAACAACTATTACAATTTCACCTTTTAGAGTGTGTTTTTCATAATACTCGATTAACTCCGTAACGGTTCCTCTAATAGTGTCCTCATGTATTTTTGTTAGTTCTCTTGAAACTGAAACTTGACGTGTTTCTCCAAAATAATCAGCAAATTGAGATAATGTTTTCATTAATCTATGTGGGGATTCATAAAAAACGATA
>JBFIEB010000209.1:0-5158 GCA_041603555.1 Vicingaceae bacterium | reverse complement strand
GGACCAAAGATAGTTGGCATAACCACTAAATGATTGAACGAATAATTGGTAATAATCTAGATTTTCGATGTTTGCAGCAACAATGATTGGCTCTGTAGCACCTGAATCTATTGGTAATAGTTTATTAAAACTCCACTCTATCCATGAGCCATCATAATTTTTGACACTATCAAGCCCTAATAATTCTGTTAATACAAAAGTGGTATGTGCCGAACGAACTCCAGACTGACAATACACGATTATGTGTTTATCTTTTGTAATACCTTTTAACTCAAACAATGATTTCAATTCTTGAATTGATTTGAATTTTTTATCATGATCATAATTCACTGAATTCACCCAATCTAAATGAATGCTTGTCGGAATTCTTCCTTTTTGATAAGCGCCTTCTTTTTGAGTAGCTCCAATAAATTCATCATAAGTCCTAACATCAATAATTATTGCATTGGTATCATTAATAGCATTTTTCACATCCTCTAAGCTTGCTAAATACTTTTTATTTTCTTCAAAAGGATATTGGTAATTTGTCTTTTTGATGACCATCTTATCCATAGAAATTTCTTTCCCAGCAGCTAGCCAAGAGCTATAACCACCACTTAGCAACAACATCTGTCTATGGCCATACATATTTAAAATCCACCAAAACCGAGCAGCATCAACACAGCCTTTATCATCATAGAGCATTATCCCATCAAAACTATTTATTCCCAACTCCGACAATAAAATCCGAACGTGTTCTCTTGTTGCTATCATGCCTCCATATTCATAAGTGCTATCCACATAATCGGGTCTCCATATACTGAGTGCATTGGGCAAATGACCTTTAGCAAATTCTTCTGGTTTTCGGATATCTATAATTACCCAATTAGAGTTAGTATCTTGAATCCACTCCTCTAGTTGTTCAATTGGTAAATAGCTTATTTTGGTTTCGGAATTAGCATATAAGGTGAACATTGTGACCAAAACACATAAAAAATATTTCAAATTAAATCTACAACTCATACCAGTTAATATCTTTTAGTGGAGCCCTTCTCCCCTGTTCTTTTGGGGCATAATTTTTTTCTAAATAGTCTAAAATAATGGTTTCACTTTCTCCTAAATCCCAAAGTTTTTGTGTTTGTTGCATCCAAACAATAATATCTTTCCAGCCCTCTCTACTAGCTCTATTTTGAGTTACTAAATCAATTGCGTGACAGGCCCCACAAGTTCCTCTAACTATTTCATAACCTTCATCTACAATTAATCCACTTTCTTGGTCTATCCCGTTTTCGATAATTGCCTCAGACACCACAGGTTCATCAACAAGCTCTTCTTCTTTTTCAAAATCTATTTTTGAAGTAAAATAAAAGACAATAGGAAATAATAAAATAACTATAAAAACCCTCCTCACCCATTTTACTACTCCATCTATATGCTCAAACAAGGCCTCATTATTTTTAACTTCTTCCTCCTCACTCATAGTTAAATTCTTTTAACAGCAATCCGATGGCAAGCATTGTTTAAGTATCCTTTAGGGTTCCAATTAGGAACAACCATTGGTTGCATTTTCCCATTACTATCAGTTGCCTTAGCCCATATTTCGTAATATCCTTTTTTAGGAAGTGATAGTTTTATATTAAAATGTTGCCAAGCATTTTTGTTAACAGGATTGGATAATGTGCAGCGTTTCCAAGTAGCTCCAAAATCCATAGATATAAGAACTTCCTTAATAGACAAATCTCCAACCCAAGCATGCCCTCTGACTTCAAAAAGCTTATTTCCTTTAACCATTGCTCCAGTTTTTGGAGATGTAATTATAGATTTTACAGGCATTTCTTCAATAATTTTCATGTCCTCTTCAGGAACTTTGGCACCTGGAGCAACAGGGTATTTTGGAACTCTATATGACATGCCAGTCATTTTCGGACCATCATGAACTTTATTTCTAAGTACTATTTTACTTAACCATTTACCTGATGTTGATCCTGGCCAACCTCCAAATACTAATCTAAGTGGGTAACCATTCATCTTAGGTAAATCTTCACCATTAATTGCCCATGCAATTAACGCTTCATCTTCTAATGCCTTTTTAATTGGTACACCGCGAGATATCACTACTTTTTCTTTATCACCACTAAGATGAACATCCTTTCCATAGTAACCAATATACACAGTATCAGATTTTATTCCAACATCTTCTAACACATCTTTCAATCTTACTCCTGTCCATTCTGGACAACCTACTGCTCCCAAATCCCATTGGTTTCCTTTAGCGGGTGGACTAAATTCTTTTCTACCGTTACCACCACATTCCAAAGTAAGTTGATATGTATAATGTTTAAATTTCGATTTCAATTCAGCGAGGGTATAGTTTTTTTTTGTTTTGGCGGATTCACCTTCCACAGTTAAAGTCCACTTATTAATATCTATATTTTTAGGAGCTAATCCATTGTTTCGAACAAAAAGTTTATTAGCAGGAGTTATTTTATCATCCAAAAGATGTGGCGGTGTTTCCGCATTCCATGGTTTGGGATTTTGTATAATTAATTCTTTGTGCTTCCCTGGAACTAGATTGTTTTCAGAAATTGGTTTGATTATTTCTTCAATGCTGGTAGGATTTTCTCCTAAAACAATTTTACTCCCAAAAAAAGCCGTAATACTAGCTAAAACGGAGGACGAAATAAATTTTTTTCGATTCATTAGTAAGGTTTACTTTTTATTCTTAATGCAAAAAAAACATTAGCTAAAAGTATAAAAAAACCAATAGTGAAAAAAGATAATTAGATTAAAATAGGAAGTCTAAAAACTAAAAACTCTTGAAATATTGAAGCCTAATTTATAACCATCATCTCCCCAAAAATCTCTTGTATTAGGAATAAAATCGTTTTCAATAATTCCAGCAGAATTGGTTAAATTGATATGAAACACATGTCCTCCTGTCTCAATTTCTACACCAATTCCTAAGGCATCATAATAATTATAGTCGGCTTTAAATTCTGAGAGAGTCAAAAAATAATCCAATACAAAAGACATTCTTTTAGTAATTTTAAAACGACCCGCAAAACCTAACGCCATTAAATTATTCTCATTGTTATCTAAAATTTCATTATTATCTGGATTAACAATGTTAGCAACATAATTTCTATGCACTAAAGTTGGCAATATTTCTAAAGAAACCCCTCTAGATATTTTACTGGCAATGATTAGCTGGTGGGTGTAAGACATTCTGTTTTCAAACTTATTATCAGCAACCGTGGCAACAGGTGATAAAGCTACGTTAACAAAATATGCTGCAGAAATTGGCACCCCCTCTTTCTTCTGATCCAAGAATCGAAACTTTAAATTACCATCAATGTGTTCTTGAGTTTTACTTCTGCCAATTCCAATCATTAGTCTATCAGTTAATCCATAATCTAAAGAAAATCGAATGTTAGTAGCATTGTCCAAACCATATAATGAGTGTCTACCGGTACCATCACTAATTCCCATATTTCCAAAACGGTGAGTAATTCTAAAATCTAATGTTTTCTTTTTAGTTGTTTCAATAGTGTTGGCATTAATTAATTTAATTGCCTTAAAAGTATAAGAAACTTTTTCTGGTGATGATGTAGAATCTTTTTCAGATCCAAGCATATCCATTAAATCATCTTGAGAATAAGTGATAAATGGAATAAGGATTAGTGAAAGTGAAATTATCTTTTTAATCATATTTACTTCTTTTCTTCAAAATTAATATCCACTTTCACCTTAACAACTTCAGCAATATTTTGTACAACCACTTTTGGAATTTTTATTTTATGATCTTTAAGTACAATTTCAAACTCCCCATTCACATTTATTTTGCCATCCTTAATTGTTAAAGTTCCTTTAATATCTCTTTCCTTTTCAACTCCATGAACATCTAATTTTCCTTTAGCAATTACTTTATATTCACCATCTTTAGAAAAATCCAAAACATCGCCAGAAATTTTCCCTTTAAATACTGATACTTTGTATTTATCACTCTCCATGTAGTTTTCGTTAAAATGTTCTTCCATTAAGGGTTTTTTAAACTTAAAACCAATATTGGTTACGATAAAAGCGACTTCAGCATTTTTTGTATTTAACAATGCTTTAACATCTTTGTTTATAGCATCAATGTTTTCCATAGGGGTTTCGGAGAAGAAAGAGATTTCACCTGAAGTTGCTTGAAATAAATTCTGAGCATTGGAAAACTGAAATGTTCCAATCAGAATTAATATTAATATATATCTATTCATAAATTATTGTTTTTATATTTATTCTGGAGCGCCCTGATTTATCCACCATTGTAAAGTATCTTTTTCTGCAGCAGTTAAAAACCCCGTCTGAGAAGCAGTAGGAGGCATGTTTTGTTGAATTAGAACTCTGTTTTCAATAATACCTCCAATGTTAGAATAGGTATTGGCAGTAACCTCCTGATAAGTAGTTAATGGAAAATTAGCTTGAGTTGATGCAGGAGCATGGCAAGAGATACAATAAGTGTCAAATAATCTTTTGGTATGTTGGGTATAAGTAATAGTAACTGGTCCAGGCAAGGGTTTATCTTCCGGTGTAGGAAGCTCTTCCTTGTTGTTGGCACAGGAAAATAGGCAAAAAACAAGAACAAAAATTATAAGGTCTTTCATAAAAGGTCCGTTTATTGAATGATCAATTTTTTAGTTATTTCACCTTTTTCAGTATTAAGCTTAACAAAATATATACCGCTTTTTAATACCGAAATATCTAGTGGATTTTTTTCCAAAATTGTGTGAAAAAGTTTTTCACCCGTTAGAGAATAGATACTAACATCATTTATATTTTCATATCCATTAAAAAAAATATCTTTTGAAGCTGGGTTTGGATAAAAATCAAAGTTTTTCTTTGTTTTACTTGTAGGAATACCAGATGCAACTTGAACGTCAATTGTTCCAATCATATTTGCAGTATGAATACCACACCAATAATCATAATTACCAACAGTATTAAACACTTGAGTATAAGTCCAACTTGAACCAGATTGAGATTGATTATCAAAAGAAACCGGGTTAGATGGGAATGTAGCTTGTCTACCATCTACCCAATGTATACCACTTGTGTTTACAAATTCAACGGTATCACCAACAGTTATTGTTAAACTAGAAGGTGTAAAGCTTAAATTGGCAACAGCAACAACAACAGT
>JBFIEB010000208.1:0-5186 GCA_041603555.1 Vicingaceae bacterium | reverse complement strand
TTAAAAAAAATGTTGATTTTTTCGGTAGTAGGGTTTGGATAAAGTTTGAAATTTGTATTAGTATTTTTTTCATCAATTCCAGTGGCGCCAATTGATAGTGCATAAACTTTATCTGTTACCTGTTGGTTGTTAGTCATGCCTCCTGCTATAATAAAAAATCCACCAAAATTTGCAACCCCTCTTAAATCCATGGGTAGGGTGTCGCCAAAATTAGGAAAAGTATAATAAAAGGTGTTATAAGTAGAATTAAATAGGGTGTCAAATCTGGATACATCGAATCTTGGATTAACACCTCCTGAACCATTATAAGCCACTCCATTAAAATTATAGGTTGTACTAGACCCACCTAACCAATACAATCCAGTAGACCAAATCTGATCCTCAATAGCAACAGCCCTATAAGTAATTGCAGGATTTGAAAATGAATGTAAAGTCCAATAAATTTGAGTTGGATCTGTCGGATTAATATGACCAATCCTTAAATTTGATTGACCTGGGAAATTAAATGCATTACTTGCTCCTCCATGGTAATATATTTTATCCCCAATAATGGTTCCAGAACCTCCAAAACATACATAGTTATTGTTGTTAGGAACCGGAGTCCCCGTTAACCAATTGTTATTCGCTGGGTCATAAATTTGAACATTAGGCACATTAGTAGTGTTACTCCATCCTGTAATGACATAAATTAAACTATCATTCCAAACAGCTTGTACATGGTCATCTATAGGCACAGGAATATTGGCTCCATCAGATAAATAGGAATTCGTTCTTGGATCATAGCGGTGTACCTTGTTAGAAGAAATTTCAGTTTGGTTAGCCAATACATGGTAACCTCCTATGATATAGATGATACTATCTACATAACTTGCACCACATGCTATCTTACCCATAGTATCGGGTAACGGAGGGATAGTTTCCCAAATGTTTGTGTATGTATTATATCTGAATGATTTTAGTGAAATTCCTGACCATATTTTGCTATTATCAATACCAGCAAATGAAAATACATAAGGGGTGTCGTTTGCCCAACCTTCAACAACAGCATTGTTAGATATTGGTTCAGGCATCGAAGCTTGTTCCTGTGCATCCCAGAAATAAACTTGGGAATTACTGTGTAAACAGCAACCAAAAATTAAAAGGCAGAGTAGAATTAATTTTTTCATAATCAGCAATTTAGCCTTCTAAAGATACAACATATCCGCCATGTTTCCGAATATTTAATACAATTCCATTGGCAAATAAAAGGTATTGCCCTTTAATTCCTTTTAATACTCCTGAGTATTCAGGTACTTTATCAAAACCTATGCTTTTTACTTTTACTGGGAATTCTAGCACTGGAAAGTTAATGTCCACTATTTCATCTTGTGCTGCAATGTATTGGTGGTATTCTTTATCCAATAAAGCTTTGGTTTCGTTTTTCTTTTCAATTAAGTCAATGTCAGGATAAACATTCATTAACATTTGTCGCCAGTTGGTTTTATCAGCCATATGGTCTTTTAAGCTTACTTCTATCATTCCGGCCAAATAGCGATTGGGCGTTTCAGCTAATTTAATCGCCTTTACTGCTCCTTGGTCTATCCAACGAGAAGGTACTTGAGTTCCTCTGGTAACTCCTACTTTCATTCCACTTGTTAAGGACAAATAGACGATGTGTGGTTGAATTTGAGCGGCTTCTTCATAAGCCAAATCTCTATCTTCAATACCTAAATGAGCGGTAGATTTTTCAGGGTTAATTACCCATTCTGCCGCTTCGGGAGCATCTCTAAAACAGGGGTAACAAAAACCTTGATTAAATGATTTTACTGTATCTCTACCACATTTAATACAAACGATTTGGTTTTGATACGCCAATGAAATTTCTTTACCAATAAATTGATTCATGTTCACCAATTCATCACCAATGGGCAATTGATATTCTACTTCTTCACCTAATTTGGCGTGCATTTTTCTAATCTGACCAGTAAATTGCATAATTTTAATCTTAGTTAAGGTACAGTAAAAATAAGAAAGTGGAATTTATAAACTCGGTGTTTTCATGGATTATTAAAAAGCGGATTCACCAAATGGATTTGTTTATGAAATATCCCGTAGATGTTCAAAATGAGCTATTTCTTAATCTAATTAATACTGCAAAGAATACTGAATGGGGCAAGAAGTATGATTATAAATCCATTAAAAATTACCAAGATTACATTAATAGAGTTCCTTTACAGGATTATGAAAGCCTTAAAAATCAGATAATTAGAATAAAGCAAGGGGAGCAAAACGTGCTTTGGCCATCAGAAATAAAATGGTTTGCAAAATCGTCTGGAACAGCTACAGGAAGGAGTAAATTTATACCAGTAAGTAAAGAATCGTTAATAAATTGTCATTATAAAGGAGGAAAAGATTTGCTCGCAATTTATCATAACAACCATCCTGAAACGAAATTAATTTTAGGAAAAGTTTTAGTGGTAGGAGGGAGTAGTGCTATTAATTCTTTTAGCAATAATTCATATTATGGCGATTTATCTGCTATCATTATGAAAAACTTTCCAATGTGGGTAGAACAGCGTAGAGTACCCAAAATGTCTATCGCCATAATGGACAATTGGGAAGAAAAAATAGAAAAAATGGCCATATCTACTGCTAAAGAGAATGTGTCTAATATTTCTGGAGTGCCTTCATGGACTTTGGTTTTTTTAAAAAGAATTTTAGAGCTTAATAAAACGGAGAACATTTTAGACATTTGGCCAAACCTTGAGTTGTTTATGCATGGTGGAGTAAATTTTTCACCTTATAAAGAGCAGTTTAAAAAAATAATCCCTGGTAGCCAGCTCAATTATTATGAGAACTACAATGCCACAGAAGGTTTTTTTGGTTTACAGGATCAGAGTAAGGTAGAAGAAATGCTATTGATGCTAGATTATGGAATTTTCTATGAATTTATTGAGAAATCAAAAATTAACGAGCCTAATCCCAAAACAATAACATTAGAAGATGTGGAGCTAAATAAAAATTATGCCGTGGTAATATCAACTAATGCCGGTTTGTGGCGCTATGTAATTGGTGATACTATAGCATTTACCTCATTAAATCCATTTAGAATAAAAGTAACGGGAAGAATAAATCAATTTATAAATGCGTTTGGAGAGGAGCTCATAATTGAAAATGCCGAAAGAGCGCTTTCAGAAGCTTGTGCTAGAACGGAATCTATAATTAAAGAATATACAGTGGCTCCTAAATATTTTACAAATCAATCTACAGGGAAACATCAGTGGTTAATTGAATTTGAGAAGCCACCAAAAAATATTGATTACTTTTCTGAAGTGTTAGATAAAGAACTCATGCATATTAATTCTGATTATGAAGCTAAGCGGTTTAATAATATGGTTTTGGACAGACCAGAAATATATGAGGTTGTTTCAGGTACATTTCATAATTGGATGAAAAGGAATAATAAACTTGGTGGGCAGCATAAGGTTCCTCGTTTATCAAATGATACTAAATATGTTGACCAATTGAATCAAATGGTATAATTTTAGCTGATACAAAACGATGAAACACCTACTTATCATATTAATTTCCCCTTTATTTCTCCTTTCACTTAATGCTCAGATACAACCATTTCCTTTTAATGGAAATACCATTACCACTGATCAATTTGGATTTTATTATGAAATCAATGACACAGAAATTAATAAGTACAACAGTGATGGAAAGTTAGATTGTTCGTATAGCAATAATGTTTTAGGCGTAATTGCGAATGTTGATGTTACTAGTCCGCAGAAGATATTAGTTTATTTTAGAGATTTCACTAAAATATTAATTCTGGATAATACTTTATCTCCTACAAGTGAAGCAATTGATTTAACGGCTATTGAACTTGATGAAACTACCTTGGTTTGTCGATCTTATAATAATGGAATTTGGTATTATGATCCTGTTCGTTTTGAATTAATTAGGAAGAATCAAGCGCTAGAAACCACTAATAATTCCGGAAATATAGCCAATCTATTAGATAAAAATATTCAACCAAACTTTTTGATAGAATACAATAATAGTCTCTATTTAAATGACCCTGAAAACGGAATATTAGTATTTGATCTTTATGGAACTTATATAAAGACCTTACCGTTTTATGGTTTAACTCAATTTCAGATAAAAGATAAACTACTTATTTTTACGAACAAGGATAACCAGATTGAAACATATAATTTCTTTACTTTAGAATCGACTAAGTACAAACCAAAAAAATATGATTCTGTTTCATTAGTTCGGGTTGAAAACAAGCTGATATACATCGTAAACAAAAAGAATCAATTATTTATTGACAAAATTGAATACTAAGTATTAAGCGTCAGATTTTTTTGTATTTTTAAGTTCTTTTTAAAACAAGGATATGTTAATCGCAGTAGCTGGAAATATAGGGTCTGGAAAGACAACATTGGCAACTTTATTATCAAAACATTACAATTGGGATGCGCATTTTGAAGATGTGGATGAAAACCCTTATTTAAATGATTTTTATAATGATATGCAACGATGGTCATTTAACCTTCAGATTTATTATATGACTAGTAGGATTAGTAAAATTCAAGAAATTAGAGAAAATAAGAAGGATGTAATTCAAGACAGAACATTGTATGAGGATGCATACATATTTGCCCCTAATTTACATTCTATGGGGTTAATGACTACAAGAGATTTTGAGACCTATTTTTCTCTATTTAAATTGCAGGAAACATTTATTCAACCACCGGATATCTTAATTTATTTAAGAGCCTCTGTTCCTACTTTGGTAAATCAAATCCAAAAAAGAGGAAGAGATTATGAAGAAAGTATCAGATTAGACTACTTAAAGCGGTTAAATGAGCGTTATGAAGCATGGATATCGACTTATGATCAAGGTAAATTATTGATTATCGATGTAGATGCTAATAACTTTTCTGAAAACGCTGAGGACTTAGGACAGATTATCCAATCAATAGATGCTGAAGTGAATGGATTGTTTGAGGCTGAAAAGAGTTAACAAACGGTTGCTCTGCATAAATATTTTGTAAGCACTTCTTTCATGGGAGTGCTTTTTTTATACCCAACGCGTAAATTATTAAGAAGATGTAAAGAAGGGTTCAGAGAGGAATAGATGTTATATTCTTGACTGAAGAATACTTGATACGAGAAAAGAGGAGCAACAAAAAAGC
>JBFIEB010000207.1:0-5210 GCA_041603555.1 Vicingaceae bacterium | reverse complement strand
GAGTTTATGATAATGCCGACATAGATGAAGTGCTTCGGGATGTTGAAAATGCAGTAAACAGTATTAATTCTTTCCCTGCTGGCGCTGAAAAACCTACTGTAGTTAAGCAACGTAGCTTTATGAATAGTAGGGCTTCATTCCTTTCTCTTTCTGGTGATGTTGATATCCTTAAGCTAAAAGAAACAGCACAACTAGTGGAAAATGATTTGTTAGCAACAGATGCCATTAGCCAGATAGTAAAACAAGGTTACCCTGCAAATGAATTTTCAATTGAGGTGAAAGAAGATCAATTGTTAAGGTACAATTTAACATTCGATGATGTAGCAAACGCCATCCGATTTAACAATAGAGATATTTCTGCAGGTTCTGTAAAAGCTGATGGTGAAGAGTACTTAATTCGAGCTAAATCAAAACAAAGTACCAGATTTGGAATCGAAGATATTGTGTTAAGAACAAGTCCAGAAGGTGATGTAATTACCATTGGTGATGTTTCAACTGTTTCTTTTCAATTTGCCGACTCTCCGGTAAAGAGTTATGTTGATGGTAATAGGAATGTTACCCTAACGGTTATGAAGTTGGAAACGGAAGATTTGGGAGATGTTTCTAAAGAAGTTTCAGATTATGTAGACAAGTTTAATGCTGAGCACGATGACATGAAACTGCTCATTATGTTTCAGTTCAATGACATGTTAAAAGAGCGTATAAATATGCTTTCAAAAAACGGTTGGGTTGGATTTTTATTAGTATTGATAGTATTAGGATTGTTTTTGAATTTGAGGCTTTCTTTTTGGGTAGCCATAGGTATTCCAATCTCCTTTTTAGGAATGTTCATTTTCGGAGCAATGTATGGTATCACCATTAATATGAATTCCCTTTTTGGGATGATATTGGTGGTAGGGATTTTAGTAGATGATGGAATTGTAATTTCTGAGAATATCTATGCGCATTACGAAAAAGGGAAATCTCCTTATCAAGCAGCTTTAGATGGAACAATGGAAGTGTTGCCTTCAGTTTTTACTTCAATTATGACAACAGTAGTAGCCTTTAGCGTGCTGCTATTTATAGAAGGAATGGAACAAATGAAAGAAATGGCATTTGTTGTTATTGTATCTTTATTATTCTCTTTAATTGAAGCTTTTTTCGTTTTGCCATCTCATCTTAGAACTAAAAAGTTAATCAAAAGACATCCATGGTATAATACAATTATGAAAGAATTTAGCCGCTTCAATCATAGTTTTGATATGGATAGTCTTAGAATTGAGGATAAAGAAGACATCATAACTTTTGGAATAAAAGGAGAAAACATAGAAGAAATTGAGCAAGAAGAAGCAGAAAAAAAATTATTAGAAATTTTTGATGGCAAGACAACTTACAAAGGGAAAGAGAATAACATTCATTATTTCATTTTAAAAAGTTCTGATTTAGAAAAAATAGATAGGAGAAATTGGTTTAGGATATTAAAAAAATGGTTTGGAAAACTTAAAAAGGGTATAGAAGATGGTGTTGCTTATTTACGAGATAACATTTATGGAGATGTATTGAAATTAGTGATTTATAAAAAATGGATTAGAAGAACAGCTGTTTGGTTACCACTTGTATTCATTATAGTGATATCAATAATGTTAAAGACAGATGTTATCCGTTCAACATTTTTTCCCTCTATACCATGGGATGATTTTAATGTAGAAGTCGCTTATAAATCTGGCGAGCCTGTTGAAAAAACTACCGAATATTTATGGCATTGTTATGATAAGGTAGCTGAGGTTAAGAAAGAATTGGAAGAAGAAACAGGGGATACCTTAATCACTTATATCTCAATGGCTGTTGGATATACCGAAAACCTTGGGGAGTCTGGCACTCATTGCGGCCACATTAAAGTAAACCTTGACGTAGAAGGAGCTGACATTTCAAGTTTTGAAATTGCAGCAAGAGTAGAAGAAAAAATTAAAGAAGACAGAAACTTAGAAAAGTTTATGGTTGGTGCTGGAAATAGATGGGGAAAACCGGTTGAAGTAGCATTAAAAGGAGATGATTACGCTGCTATTAAAAGAGCAAAAGTTTTTGTGCAGGAAGAATTGACCAAAATGCCAGATTTGAAAGATATTGGCGACAATAGCGGACAAGGTAATAGAGAGATTTTAATTAAGTTAAAAGAGAAGGCACGTTTAATGGGCTTAACTCAAAACGATATTACCAAACAAATAAGACAAGGTTTTTTTGGAGAAGAAGTACAACGATTAATAATTGGGACTGATGAGATAAGAGTGTGGGTAAGATATCCAGAGGAAGACAGAAAGTCATTGGGGCAATTGGATGAAGTAAAAATTAAAACACCAACTAGTCAGCTGATTCCATTGAGAGAATTAATAGATTATGAAATTGAAAGAGGAGAGGTGAGTATTAGTCATTTTGATGGGGTTAAAGAGATTAGAGTAGATGCAGCGCAAAAGGATAAGTTGGCTTCTACTTCTAAAATTAATGAGCGCATAATAGAAAATATTTTTCCATTAGTGAAAAAGAAGTTTCCAACAGTAGATGTTGAAATGAGAGGTCAGATGAGAAATGCTGAAAAATCAGGTACTTCAATGATGTACATCACATTACTCCTAGTTATTCTAATGCTAATTATTCTATCCTTAAATTTCAATTCCTTATGGCAAGGATTGCTCTTTTTTCCAATTATACTAATTGGACCATTTTGTGCGATATTGGGTCATGGTATGGAGCATATTCCAGTTTCTATTCTTAGTGCATGGGGTATTATTGCGTTAATGGGTATTTTGGTAAACGATGCGGTTGTTTTCTTAGATGTGTATAACAGTAACTTAAAAAATGGGCAAAATGTATTAGACGCTGTTTACAATGCTGGAATTTCAAGGTTTCGAGCAATAGTGCTAACATCTATTACAACGATTGCAGGTTTATATCCATTGATATTAGAAGGTAGTTTTCAAGCTAAATTTTTAATACCAATGGCAGTTTCTGTTGCTTATGGGGTATTGTTTGGTACTGCCATTATATTAGTTTACTTCCCGCTTCTTATCCTATTATTTAATGATATTCGAAAAGCTTTTAAATGGCTATGGACAGGAACTAAGCCAACTGAATTAGATGTTGAGCCTGCAATTATAGATATAAAAAGAGAGAAAGGGTTACAAAAGGGATTAAAAGAAAGAATATTTGGGTCAACTTCTGATTCAGAAGAAATGATTATTCAAGGACAATAATGAAGCAATTATTTCTATATATAGTTTTATTTGCATTATGCTTTCAGGTTAATGCTCAAGAAGAGCTTTCTTTAGCTAGCGCGATTAAAATTGGCTTAAGTAATAATTACCAAATTCAAATTTCTGGTAAAAATACTGAGATAGCCAAACGAAATAATAATTGGATGGAAGCAGGAGCAGCTCCAACTATTACTGTAAATGGTAGCCAAAGTTTTAATTGGAGTGATAATGACAATCCAGCATCATTTATTCAAGGAACTTCTGAAAGCAATAGTCTTTCTTATGGCGCTGATCTAAATTGGGTTATTTTCAACGGATTTAGAGTACACATAACTAAAAGTAAATTGCAGCAGTTGCAAGAGCAAAGTGAAGGTAATGGAGCAGTGATGGTAGAGAATACCATTCAATCTATTATTCTTGGTTATTACAATGCCTTACTGCAAAAGAACAAATTAGATGCTCTAGAAAATGTTGTTGCGGTGTCTTTAGATAGATACAACTATGTGCAAGAAAAGAAAAATTTAGGAAGTGCGTCTACTTTTGATTTGCTGCAAGTTAAGAATGCAATGCTAACAGACTCTACCAATTATTTGATGCAAGACTTGGCTTATAAAAATGCTTTAAGAAATTTAAATATGCTAATGGCAATTGATGTGGAAAAGGAATACGCATTAACGGATAAACTGGAGCATACTCCGGTAGTGTTGAATGTAGAAGGATTAAAAAATAAGATGATGTCTAACAATCAAACATTAAAGAATCAGTACATCAATCAAATTATTATGAAAAAGGATAAAGATTTAGCACGAGCAAATTTATTTCCTGTAGTTTCTTTTGGTTCTGGAATTAACCAATCGGTAAGTGGGTTTAAGGGAACTGGCATCAGTGGTACTGCTATTAATAGTTCTGGAAATGCGTCTTTGACTTATTATGCCAACATTACGTTAACCTTTACTTTGTTTAATGGACACAAATCGCATAGAGCGTTTAATAATATGAAAATTCAAGAAGAGATTGCACAACTTACAACTGACGAAATGAAATTAACACTCTCTAATGAATTGATTACGGCCTATGAATTATACTCAGCTCGATTGGCTATTCTTAATTTAACCAAAGAGAGTCTGGCTACTGCAGAGCTTAACTTAAAATTGGGAGAAGAAAAATATAAAGCAGGTAGTATTTCTTCTTTTGAGTTTAGAGACATTCAAACAGCTTATTTAAATACCGTTGCCACACAAGTAGAAGCAGTATTTAATGCCATAAGTGGACATACCGATTTAACACGTTTAACAGGTGGAATTATTGAAGAGTTTGGTACTGAAAAGGCGAACTAGTTTTTTATAAATTTCTGAGTAAGTATTTTGTCCCTAGCTTCTATTCGTAAAAAGTAAATTCCACTTGGCCTATCTAATTCTACTTGTATCTCATCCGTTGTAGAATACTTCTTAAATAGCACTTCCTGTCCTAAAGAGTTAAGGATAGATAGAGTAGGAGAGGTGAGTATTTCATCTGAGGTGATGGTGATGTTCTTAGTAGTAGGGTTGGGGTAGATCCTGATAGAAGTTGGAGGTAATTCATCTATTCCAACAGCACACTGAATTGGTGAGGGTGGAAAAGTAAATAGCGTATCACTAAACATGCACTGAAGTTCATCGTTACCTGATACGCATAGGTTGTTGAATGGCTCCAAGAAGTAGTTCATGCTTCCAATACCCTCAAGCCACCACACAAAGTTACCTATCTTAAGTCTTCTGTGCCAGCCGTCTGAACATAAGAGTGAATCAACATTTTGAACATACATAGTATCAGGCTCACAAACATGTGGACCATAACTAGCTACCACGGTATCACCTAAGTTCAGGTTAAAGTTGTATAATACAACTTCATTACTAGAAGTATCCGGCACAAAGTATATCACCTTACTAATTTCTCTAATAGCTCCCCTGTAGTTGCTCCCAGTAAATATCTTTTTGTAGTTGT
>JBFIEB010000206.1:0-5232 GCA_041603555.1 Vicingaceae bacterium | reverse complement strand
TAATGGAAATATAGTTACCAAGAAATTTATAAAAAACTGATTATTGTTCATACAAAGGAGAAGAGTTTTTGCATAATAACACCATCTCTATAATAAAAAAACCTCCAACATTACTGCTGGAGGTTTTTTTATTATTAAAATCTTTTTTTGTTAATACAATTAACTTTATTTTTTTACTGCTTCAACAACTGCTTTAAAAGCTTCTGGATGGTTCATTGCTAAATCAGCCAACACTTTTCGGTTTAACTTGATGTCTTTTTTAGCAACCTCTCCCATAAATTTAGAGTAAGACATACCATGTAATCTAACACCAGCATTTATTCTCTGAATCCATAATGCTCTAAAGTTTCTTTTCTTTTGTTTACGACCTGTATAAGCATAAACATCAGCTTTTTCAACTGCATTTTTAGATACAGTCCATACATTTTTTCTTCTACCAAAGTAACCTTTGGCTCGCTTCATTATTTTTTTTCTTCTTGCTCTTGAAGCTACTGAATTTGTTGATCTTGGCATTTTACTTTACGTTTTTTGATAGTTAGTGTTCTTTCGAATCTTTATACTAATTACCTGGTTTTTACTTTATTAATTTACGATAACCGATATCGGCAACACGAATAGGATTAAATTCCTAATTGTAATTTTATACTTTTCTCGTCTACTTTTGCAACCAGACCAGACTTAGTTAAATTACGCTTTTGTTTAGTCGTTTTCTTAGTTAAGATATGACTTTTAAAAGCGTGCTTCCTTTTAATTTTTCCCGTTCCAGTTAATCGGAATCTCTTTTTCGCACTGGATCCGGTTTTCATTTTTGGCATACTATATAATTATTTAATTTATTACTATTTTTTCTTTTTAGGAGTTAAGTACATAAACATTCTTTTACCATCCATTTTTGGTAAAGCCTCAACTACGGCAATGTCCTCTAACTCTTGTGCTAATTTAAGTAATAGTATTTGCCCTCTGTCTTTAAAGATGATTGTCCTACCTTTAAAGAAAACAAATGCTTTTACTTTAGCGCCCTCTTCTAAAAACTTACGAGCATGTTTTGTTTTAAATTCAAAATCATGATCGTCTGTATTCGGTCCAAAACGTATTTCCTTTAATACAATCTTTTGGGCCTTTGCTTTAATCTCTTTTTGTTTCTTTTTTTGATCGTAAAGAAACTTTTGATAATCAATTATCTTACAAACTGGTGGGTCTGCGTTTGGAGAAATTTCTACTAAATCCAACCCTTGCTCTTCAGCAAACTTAAGCGCTTGCGCAATTGAGTAAACCTTAGGTTCAATACCCTCAGCAATTAGTCTTACCTCTTTAGCGAATATGCGCTCGTTAATTTTATGAAGGGCTTCTCTTGAGACTCTTCCCCTTCTTCTCTGTTGAAATCTTTTAGCTATGGTTTAATCCTCCGTATTATTAATTAATTATTTAATTCTTTTTTTACTTCGTTGTTTACTAATTCAGCAAACGTTTTTTCATTGAATTCTCCTAAATCTCCTTCTCCATGTTTTCTTACAGATAAAGAGTTAGTTTCGACCTCTTTTTCCCCTATAATTAACATGTACGGCACTTTTTTAATTTCCGCATCTCTAATTTTTCTTCCCACCTTTTCATTACGCATGTCAACGAAGCCGCGAATATCGTAATTATTTAGTGAATTTAAAATATTTTGTGCCGATTCATTGTATTTTTCACTAACTGGTAAAATAGCAACTTGGTCAGGAGTTAACCATAATGGAAAATTTCCAGCACAATGTTCTATCAATACTGCAACAAATCTTTCCATAGAGCCAAATGGCGCTCTGTGTATCATTACCGGTCTGTGAGCCTCATTATCACTACCTTTGTATTCTAATTCAAAACGCTCAGGTAAGTTGTAATCTACCTGAATTGTTCCTAATTGCCAACTTCTTCCTAATGCATCTTTCACCATAAAATCTAGCTTAGGTCCATAAAAGGCAGCTTCACCAGTTTCTACAACAGTATTTAAACCTTTTTCTTTGGCCGTATCTATAATTGCTTTTTCTGCTTTTTCCCAATTTTCATCGGAACCAATATATTTTTCCTTATTATTTGGATCTCTTAAAGAAATTTGAGCAACATAATCTTGAAAATCAAATGTTTTGAAAACATACAACACCAAGTCAATTACATTTTTAAATTCTTCAACAATTTGATCTGGCCTACAGAATATGTGAGCATCATCAACAGTGAAACACCTAACTCGCGTTAAACCATGTAGCTCCCCACTTTGCTCGTAACGGTAAACCGTTCCAAACTCAGCATACCTAATCGGTAAATCTTTGTATGATCTTGGTGAAGAATTAAAAATCTCACAATGATGAGGGCAGTTCATGGGTTTTAGTAAAAACTCTTCATCCTCATGAGGAGTTTGTATTGGCTGAAACGAATCTGCACCATACTTTTCATAATGACCTGAGGTAACGTATAAGTCTTTATGACCAATATGTGGAGTCATTACCGGTAAGTAACCAGCCTTTAGTTGTGCCTTTTTTAAGAAATTTTCTAAACGTTCTCTAAGTGCGGTACCTTTAGGAAGCCACAAAGGTAACCCTTGTCCAACCTTTTGAGAAAAAGTAAATAATTCTAATTCTTTACCAAGTTTTCTGTGGTCGCGTAACTTTGCTTGTTCAAGAATTTCTAGATATTCAGTCAACATTTTTTGTTTAGGAAAACTAATCCCATAAACACGCACTAATTGATTTTTAGTTTGATCTGCTCTCCAATAAGCCCCAGCAACATTCATTATTTTTACAGCCTTTACAATTCCTGTGTTTGGAATGTGTCCACCTCTACATAAATCAGTAAAATCAGAATGATCGCAAAAAGTAATTTCTCCATCATTCAAATTTTCAATTAGCTCAACTTTATATTCGTTTCCTTCTTTTTTGTATTTAGCTAATGCATCAGCTTTAGAAACTTCCCGTAATTTGAAATCAGCTTTTTCACGAGCTAATTCTAAAAATAGGTCTTCTATTTTTTTAAAATCTTCTTCACGAATAACATGATTGCCAGAATCAACGTCATAGTAGAATCCATTCTCAATGGCTGGACCAATAGTTAATTTAACTCCCGGATAAAGTTTTTCTAAAGTTTGTGCTAAAATGTGAGCGGAGGAATGCCAAAAAGCTTTCTTTCCATTATCATCATTAAACGTAAATAAGGTAACATTTGCATCAGTGGTGATAGGAGTGGTAACTTCAACTGTATCGTTATTTACACTTGCAGAAATTACATTTCTAGCTAACCCTTCACTAATACTCATGGCAATATCCATAGCAGTAACTCCTGCCTGATATTCTTTTACTGCGCCATCTGGTAATGTTATTTTTATCATTTACTTAAAATTTCCGAGCGACAAAGGTAAATAAATGCGTTAAAATGTAAGTAAGATTAATTTTTTTTTCCTTTGTCTATAAAGAATTCTAAATTCGTAGTTCCATCTTACCAATAATACCTTATAAATGAAAAAGTATTTTTACACCATAATAGCATTTTTAGCGGTAATTACTGTTTCAGCCCAAAGCAGGTATTTAGTGTCTTTAGAAGATAAAGGGAATGTGTCAGGCATTAATGTTGAAGATATATTGAGTCCGAGAGCCATTAAAAATCATCATAAAAATAAGGTTACTTTAAACGAATTAGACTTTCCTGTAAATCATACCTATATTAATGAATTATCTCAAATAGGTAAAATTGTTAAAGTTTCTAAATGGTTGAATGCTGTTATACTAACTTCTTTTGAGCCAACACAGGTCATTTTAAATTTACCTTTTGTAAAAGAAGTGGAGGTATTAGCTACCGGTCAAACTTATAAGAAAGATAAATTTGAATTTGAGGCTATTCCTACTACATTGAAAACATTAAATTATGATAGCACTTACCAGCAGATTAAACAAATAGGAGTTGATTGCATTCATGATAAGGGATTTTTAGGTGAGAATGTATTGTTAGCAGTAATTGATGCAGGTTTTCAAGGGATGGATACCGTTTTAGCATTTGATTCATTGTATCTCCAGAATCGAGTTGTAGACAAATATGATTTTATAGATAATGATACTACTGTTTATGAAAAACATTTTCATGGAACTTGGGTATCTTCTGTAATTGCAGGTAATCAGGTTAACTATATTGGTTCTGCACCACACGTTAGTTTATGTTTATATATAACTGAAGATGTTACCAGAGAGGTACATGAAGAAGAATTTGATTTGGTAAGGGGGTTAGAAAGAGCAGATTCAGTAGGTGCTGATTTAGTTAACATATCATTGGGTTATTTTACGTTTGACACCTTGCAAGGTGACTATACTTATCTTGACTTAGATGGACAAACAACAATTTGTGCTTTAGGAATTCAGGCAGCTACAAGTAAAGGACTTTTGGTGGTTACTTCTGCTGGAAATAGTGGTCCAGGCTATATAACAACTCCTTGTGACGTTGATAGTATTTTATGTGTTGGTGCCACAGATACCAATAATGTTAGAGCTAATTTTTCATCTGTTGGTCCTTCAGCCGATGGTAGGGTAAAACCGGATGTTGCTGCTATCGGTAAAAACGCCATGTGCGTGGATACTGATGGAACTATTAGAAGGTGCAATGGAACTTCGTTTTCTTCCCCACTTACTTGCGGTATGGTGGCTTGTTTAATACAATCTCACCCAACCTTAACAATGATGGATGTAGTTAATTCGGTGCGGCAGAGTGCTCATCAATATAGTACACCAGACAGTTTGTTAGGCTATGGAATACCAAATGCTTGTATTGCAGATTCACTATTGCAACTTTTGGAAGTAGTTACTAATGTTAGTGAAACTAAAGAAAAAGAAGCATTAATGATTTACCCTAATCCGGCAACAAATACCATAACCATTACATCTTCAAGCAATATTGAGGTGATTGAGTTTTATTCTTTGGAGGGGAAAAAGGTAAAACAAGTCGACTTACAAGAAAGTAATTCTGTTTTAATTAATTGTGATGATTTAAGAAAGGGAATTTATATAGTTAGTGTAAATCATAGCAAACACAAGCGACTTGTAATTCAATAGGAGTTATTATTGATGGATATTAAAATCACCAATTTTATTCGAGAAAATAAAGTATTGACCATTGCTACTTCTATTGGTGAAACCCCTTATTGCGCGAATTGCTTTTATGTGTTTGATGAAGTAGATAAAACACTCATATTCTTATCTGATGTTGATACTCGTCACATTG
>JBFIEB010000205.1:0-5239 GCA_041603555.1 Vicingaceae bacterium | reverse complement strand
CTAATAAGAGTATTTGTTAAAACTCTAACTGATTTAGCCGCCTTTAATTCTTTTCCTAAACGATTATCAATAGTAGCCCAAGTTGTAGTTTCTCCTTTAATAGAAGGTGATTTTATTCTGTTATTATCATATAAAGAAAGGACAGAAGCATTAACTCTTGCATTAATAGCTCCCTTGGTTAATGTAGACTCTGGGTTTCCAGAAATGTGTATCGGACGACCTTCTCTTGTCTTCACTAAAATTGGCGCATAATCATTCCCATCATAATAAGTAGATGCATAATAATTTGCTAAACCTGGGGTAATTTCTTCTGGCTTGTTTAAATACGGTATTGCTTTTGTTACTGGTGTTTCACAAGCTGCTAATGATGCCGCTGCTACTCCAAAGCCTAAATACTTAAGAAAGTCTCTTCTTGTGGTTGAAGTATCTTCTAGGTTTTCTTTATCTTCTAAAAATTCTGTTACTGGGAGGTGCTCTGCAAATTCATTATTACTTGATTCAATGAATCTTGCATCGTTATCCAATTGTTCTAAACCTTTCCAGTATTTTTTTGTATTAGCCATATAAATTTATATTAAAGCTTATCGGTTCAACTCTATATTAGTAATGACATTTAGCACATTCCCAACCGCCAATCTCATCTACCGTTAATATGCCATCTTTCATTACCTTCTCTTTAAATTCTGGTGTCATTCTTTTATGCATTTCATCGTAGTAACCATTCCCTTCTGTGGCAACTGCTGTTTCCTTGTGGCATTCTATGCACCATTTCATAGTCATTGGGGAATACTGATCAACCACATCCATTTCTTCCACAGGGCCATGGCAAGTTTGACATTTTTGCTCTCCAGCCGTAACGTGTTGTTGGTGACTGAAATAAACGTGATCTGGTAAATTGTGAATTTTAATCCATTTAACTGGAGTTGGATTGTCTCCGTAAGTTTGTGTTTCTTTATTGTAATCCAAATAGTCGTAAATTTTTTGAATCTCTTCTGTCATTGAGTATGACTCCCCATTATACATAAATGTTTTTCCACTTGACCCATCAATCGCTTTGTGACAATTCATACAAACATTTAAAGAAGGTATTCCTGATGTTTTACTATGACGAGCACTTGAGTGACAATAGTTACAGTCTATCTTATCATCTCCAGCATGAATTTTATGCGAAAATTTAATAGGTTGTTCTGGTTTGTATCCTTGATGGACACCTATTTCAAAAGCCCCATTCACCAAATCTAACAGACCTCCGAAGAAGAGTACAATCACAATTGCTGCAACAATACCTTTATTGTCTCTAATTAATTTTTTAAGCCCTCCATACAACGTAGTAGGTCCATCATAAGTTTCTCCCGAGTCTTTTGCGATAACTTCTTTAACAAAAACTCCAGTTTTGTTTAAAGTGATAACTAGAATAATCAGTAGAATTATTACACCGATAAAAAGGTACATCATGGTAGAATTATCTTCTTCAACAACTTCTCCTGTTTGTCCAGTATCGGCAACTGGTGCCTCATCAGTTCCAGGAGCAGCAATATAAGCTAAGATAGCATCAATATCTTCTGTACTAACTGCCTGAGGAGGCATAATTGATTTGTTGAATTCTTCAAAAATTGCTTTTGCATCAGCATCACCTGAAGCAATTAGTTCTCCAGAATTTTTAATCCATTTTTCCAGCCATTCTCTATCGCGCTGTTCTGCAACACCTTGCAACCCTGGACCTACAACCTTATTAGATCCTACACTATGACAAGCAGCACAATTTGCTTTAAATAATTTTTTACCATCTAAGCCATTCCCAGCTTCAGCAGCCTCTTCCACAACTTCAACGATTTCATCTACAACTTCAGAATTTTCTGCTACAGCCTCTTCTTGAGAATATGAATTGAATTGAAAGAAAAGAAATGAGAGACAAAATAAAGCCACTTTAAAAAGTGCACTTGTTTTTGTTAGGTTGGTTATCTTACTCATACTAAATAAGTTACAATTACTTTGAGAATTATTATAAATATACCTTTGTGCAATTGCAAACAAATGTATAAGAATAGCTTGTTTTTACTAAATCTTTTAAAAAAAAATGAACCTATTTTTGTTAATTTAGAATGTTTCTAAATAAGGATTCGTAAGAATCTTTTTTTTGGTCCGTTTATTGTTTTTAAATTTTTTAATTGAATGTTTAAGATTTAATATACTTTTGAAGTCTTAAATTGAATAATTTTTTATGAAAGAGTATGCATTAATCATTATTTTATCTTTTTTCTCCTTGTCGATTTTTTCACAAGAAAGTGATAATGATTCTATCAATAAAAACTTAACGATAATTAAGGATAGTAGAATAGACAAGCTAAATGACACCTACAAATCTTCCTATAAATTAGAAGGATATCGAATTCAAATTTATTCTGGAAACAAGAAGCAACCTGCAAGGCAGGCTAGACAAATATTTACTCAAGTTTATAAAAAAACCAAAGCACATGAATCATATGAACAACCTTATTTCAAGGTACGAGTAGGAGATTTCAGAACCAAACTTGAAGCTTTAAAATTTAAAAATGAATTGGTTAAACACTTTCCAGATTGCTTTATTATAAAAGATGAAATTGAGATAGAAAATATCTAAATTAAAAAAGCCTAGTAAAATTTTACTAGGCTTTTTTAATTTATTTTTTAGGTTAATTTTTGCTTAATCTCTACTTCTTCATAAGCTTCCACTATATCTCCAATTTTTATATCATTATAGTTTTCAATGTTTAAACCACACTCATACCCTTTTGCCACCTCTTTAACGTCATCTTTAAATCGCTTTAAAGAACCTAACTCACCGGTATAAATTACAATTCCTTCTCTTATCAATCGAATTTTACTGTTTCTATTAATCTTGCCATCTTGAACCATGCAACCAGCAATTGTACCAACTTTGGATACTTTAAATATTTCTCTAATTTCAACTGTAGCAACAATTTTTTCTTCAATCTTAGCAGCCAACATCCCCTCCATTGCATCCTTAATTTCTTCAATTGCATCATAAATAATAGAATACAATCTTATATCTATTTGCTCTACTTCAGCTACTTTTCTTGCTTCAGCAGATGGTCTTACTTGAAACCCTACAATAATTGCTTCTGAAGCTGCTGCCAGCATTACATCAGTTTCGGAAATTTGTCCGACTGATTTATGAATAATGTTTACTTCTATTTGGTCAGTTGAAAGTTTTTGTAATGAATCAGAAAGTGCTTCTATTGAACCATCAACATCTCCTTTAATAATTACGTTTAATTCTTTAAAGTCTCCTATCGCTAATCTTCTTCCAATCTCATCAAGTGTAATGTGTTTTTGCGTTCTAACCCCTTGCTCCCTTTGTAATTGCAATCTTCTTTCAGCTATTGCTCGAGCCTCTTTTTCATCATCCATGATGTGAAACTTATCGCCTGCACTTGGCGCTCCGTTTAACCCTAACAGAGATACTGGAGTAGATGGTCCAGCCACATCAACTTTATTTCCTTGGTCATCAAACATTGCTTTCACTCTACCACTATAACAACCCGCTAATATTACATCACCAATTTTTAAATTACCGGATTGTACTAATATAGTCGAAACATAGCCTTTCCCTTTGTCTAATTCAGATTCTACAACAGCTCCAACTCCATTTTTATTAGGGTTTGCTTTTAATTCCAGTAATTCTGCTTCAAGTAAAACTTTTTCTAATAACTCATCAATACCCTGTCCTGTTTTTGCCGAGATATCTTGGGATTGAAATTTTCCTCCCCAATCTTCCACTAATATATTCATTTGAGAAAGTTCTTCTTTTAATTTATCAGAAGTTACACCATCTCTATCTATTTTATTAAAAGCGAAAATAATAGGAACGCCTGCTGCTTGAGCATGGTTAATAGCCTCTTTGGTTTGAGGCATTACATTGTCATCTGCTGCAATTACCACAATTACTACATCTGTAATTTGCGCTCCTCTAGCACGCATAGCTGTAAAGGCCTCATGCCCTGGTGTATCCAAAAATGCAATTCTTTTACCTTCATTAACTTGAACGGAATAAGCTCCTATATGCTGTGTAATCCCACCAGCTTCACCAGAAATAACATTTGCTTTTCTTATGTAATCCAATAAAGATGTTTTTCCATGATCAACATGCCCCATTACAGTTACAATAGGAGCCCGATCAACTAAATCTTCTTCATTATCTTCTTGGTCTAAATCAAACTCATTCTCTTCAGACGCTGAAATAAATTCAACTTTAAATCCGTATTCATCAGCAATAATTGAAATTGTTTCAGCATTTAATCTTTGATTAATAGAAACAAACATACCTAAACTCATACAAGCTGCAATAATATCATTAACACCGATATCCATCATAATTGCCAACTCACTTACGGTAACAAATTCTGTTAATTTAAGTATCTTTTGTTCTGCTGCTTCAATTTCAGCATCAATATCTTTTTGTTCGCTTGCTGCAAGCCTTTTCTCTTTTCTATGTTTTGCTCCTTTATTCTTTCCTCCACCAGTTAATCTTGCTAGAGTTTCTTTTATTTGTGCTTGTACCTCTTCCTCAGTAAGTTCAGCTTTTTTCTCAATTCTACCTCCAGAGCTCTTTCCTTTTACAAAAGGCTTTTTCTTAACATTAGCAACATCTACTTTTCGGGTAATTCTTTTTCTTTTCTTTTTTTGATTTTCAGCATCGCCTGAAGACGATGCAACAGGTTTTTTTTCTTTTGGTAAATCTATCTTTCCGAGAACTTTTGGAGCATCTATTTTTTCATATTTAGTCTCTATTTCCTCTTTTGGTTTAATAATTTCTTCAGGTTTTTCTTTAGTTTTAGGTTCAATGGCTATTTTTTCGCCTTTCTCCTCGTCTTTTTTCTTGTCCGGTCGGGTTTTAAGGTTCAATTTATCTAAATCTATCTTGCCAACAACTTTTAGCTCTTCTTCCGGTTTTTTCTCTTCTTTAACTACTTCTTCTTTTTTCTCTAAAACATCTTCATTCTTAACTTGATCTAACGTTATAGTCTCTTTTTCAGTACCTATAGAAACTTTTTGAGACTCTTCTTTAGCACTTATTTCTGATTGAAATTCAGCAAGCAATACACTATATATTTCAGCATCAATTTTCGTGTTAGGATTGTTTTCAATCTTAATATTTTTTGATGCTAAAAATTCAACAAGGGTATGAATCCCTACATTAAATTCTCTAGCTATTTTGCTTAATCTTTTTAGTTTTTCT
>JBFIEB010000204.1:0-5259 GCA_041603555.1 Vicingaceae bacterium | reverse complement strand
TATGGTAGGATGTATTAAAAATAACTTGTCCAATAAGGTTATTTAATAATAAAAAGCTGAATAATATGATAAATATTTTTTTCACTTTGTGTTATGAAACAATTTTGCTGCCAAATACAAATTTACTATTTGTTTTCACAAAATAGATATGAAACTACCTCTTTGAAAAAATGAAAATTAGTACTAGTAAAATTAACGAGTACAAAAGCACTTGTTAAATTATTGTGATTTTCGTATATTCGTGCAACTTATTTAAAATTAGTGACGTCCACTATAACATAAAAAGACCCTTATGAAAAACACTTTACTAATTATTGCTTTTAGCGCTTTTTCTCTTTCTGCAATAGCTCAAACAAACGATGTAGACAAAAAGCTACTTTCAAAATACAGCATTGAAGAATTGAATACAATTAAAACTGAAAAGCCTGAGGAATACAAGCTCTTAACATATTGCATTCAAAGTGCTTGGTATATACAAGCTCTTCCTAAAGAAAAAGCAAAAGAAAATCCGGCTAGAGTGGGCTCTATAAAAATAAAAGACATTAACAACATTAATTTTTATACATTAAATATCGAATTGATAGACAACGATTATCAGTTTTTTGCAATTGAAGGAACAGATAAAATGTTGGTGGTAAAATCAAGACAGCATATAATTAAAGAATTAAACAAATAGGCCCTATGAAAAAATTATTAATTCTACTTTCCGTATTTACATACACATCAATAGCTTTCTCACAAATATTGATTACTGACCCAGATTTAGATACATTAAATCCGTTAAATTGTCTTGCTAATTCTGGTCCTGCTCCAAACTTTTTTGATTCAGGAAACAATTCTTCGGATTACGGACCAAACGAAAATGAAACGATAGTTATTTGCCCCGATTATGGAGGAGGAACATCTAAATTGGCATTAACTTATGGTATTAATACTGGCTTATTATTTAATGTTGATGGAAGTGATACCATCTACGTTTATGATGGGTTAAGTACTGCTGCTCCTTTATTAGGAAAACATAATAGCTCTACTGATCCTCTTGGGTTTAATCACGTTGCCAGTTTTGTAAATAATCCAACTGGCTGTTTAACAATACAATTTATTTCTGATGGTGCTATTCAAGGATTAGGTTGGGATGCCAACATTACTTGTGTAATCATTCCTCAACCCTTTACACCTCACATGGCAGGTTATTTAATGGGAAGTGGCCCAGATATTATTACACCTTCAGATACAGGGTATTCTGATATTTGCTTCGGTGATTCTATTTTGTTCGTAGCTACTGGCAATTACCCATACTCATCTGATGTTACTGGTGTCGGGTATTCTCAAAATGCTGGAAACGTTACATATGACTGGACATTTAGCGATGGAACACAACAAGTTGGAGATAGTGTTTGGTTTAAGCCTCCTGCAAGAAGTGGATATTTAGTTTCTTTAAAAATTACGGATTCATTTCCTCAGTCACAACAAATAATGTCTAAAGTAAGGGTTTCTACTATCCCAAGTTTTGCTGGAGTAATTAACAATAGAGATTCTATATGTGTTGGAGATACTACTACGATTATAGGGGCTGTTACCAATACTGATACTGCTGGGGTTGACCCAACAAATGGGAGCTTCCAAATGGGCGGAACTTTTGCTGGGTTAACGTGGCTACCAGATGGTTCTGGGCAAAATTATACTACATCTGTTAACATTAGTGGGTTTCAACCAGCACAGTTAATTACTGCTGCAAGCGACATTCAAGAATTAAGTATTACAATGGAACATTCTTACCTGGGAGATTTAGAAATGTTATTGGAATGTCCTAATGGAACACAAGCTACCATTTTTAATAGTTATGGTGGTCCCATTGGTATCATCCCTGGTGGATTTAATGGAGGTGGAACTTATATGGGTGATGCATGGGATAACAATTTAGGTAATCCTGGAATTGGTTGGGAATATAAATGGTCAACAGTTAACGCTACTTTAGGAAATTTTCCTACTGAGTATGCGGCAGCCAATTTTGTGCCAACTACCATCAGTAGTGGCCAGGCGATGAATCCTAACGGGATATATTTACCTGAAACATCATTTGCAACATTTGTAGGTTGCCCAATTAATGGAGCATGGACAATTACGGTAAGAGATAATTTAGGAATAGATGACGGGTATATTTTTGAATGGGGAATCTTTTTTGATCCAAACATTAATCCAAACAACGAGGTATATGTGCCTTCTATTGACACAGGATATTGGCAATCTGGAGCTACCATATTACCTGGTAATCCATCAGACACCTTTATTGTCGTTTCATCAAATGCTCCCGGAACTTTTGGCTATACATTTACTGTAGTTGACAACTTTGGTTGTACTTATGATACTACTGTTAACGTTTACTTTTTACCTGGACCAATAATTCCAAGTAATGATACTGCTTGTGCCGGTACACATCAAATTACAGGAACTTCTTCTTATATTGGAGGAACATGGGCTGCAACTGGTCCTGGAACAGCAACATTTTCTCCAAATAATGCAGTAGAAAATCCGCTAGTAACGGTTAATGTGAATGGAGTTTACACTTTTACCTTTACAGATACACAATGTGCCAGAGACACTTCATTTCAAGTCTATTTTGCCGATTCGGTGTTTGTAGATATTGCCGGTGGAGATTTCTGTGTTGGAGAGGAGATGACCATTGTGGCCACCTCCCAAGTGCCAGAAGCCACCTATTTATGGAGTAACGGTTTTACAGGCTCGGAAGCAACAGTAACCGATTCTGGAACTTATTATGTTACTATCACCGGCTTATGTAATAATGCTTCTGATACGGTAATCGTAACAACTGAGGTATGTGATATTATCGCGCCAACAATTATCACGCCTAACGGTGATGGCCATAACGATGCTTTAGTATTTGTTGGTTTAGAGCATTATCCTAATAGCCTTTTACAGGTGTTTAACCGTTGGGGATTAAAAGTATACGAAAGCACTAATTACCAAAACGATTGGAGCCCAGGTGACGATGTATCAGATGGTACCTACTTTTATATTTTAACTCCCGGTGGAGAAATAGAATATGAAGTGATTACCAATGTGGTAACCATATTTCACTAAGAATAAGAACGTTATAAGATAAAAAAGGGAAGCGTTGCTGGGATTTATGTACTATTAGCACCTAACCCTAATTACGGGGCTCAAAAGACAAAAAGCACTTCCAAACGGAGGTGCTTTTTTATTGTCCTCCACTTCACAGAGCAACATCCGTTATGCTATTAATGATGAGGACAGTAATTCTTTGAAATTCTTTATCTTTAAAAGATGAAAAAGATTGTTTTCATATTATTTCTATTGGTTTCTAATCTTTTGGTTGGGCAAAACTTAGTGACTAATCCAAGTTTTGAGGATACAGTTAGTTGTCCGCTAAATCAAGGACAAATTAACTACGCTTTTGGTTGGGATAATTATGGAGATTCTCCAGATTATTTCAATTCGTGTACGTTTGTACCAGATTTTTCTGTTCCGAACAATTGGGGAGGATACCAGATGGCATCAAGTGGAAATGCATATTCTGCTTTTGGTTCTTATGCAAGCCACATTTATGGAGTTGATTTAAGAGAATTTATCGGAGGACAGTTAACCTCATCGCTTTCGATTGGTACTAAATATTATGTTTCATTTAAAGTAAGTTTGAGTATAAGCAATCAAATCCAAGTAAATTGTGCTTGTAATAATATTGGTGCAATGTTTTCTTCTGTTCCATATAGCTGGTTGAATCCTGCTCCGATAACAAACAATCCACAGGTATATTATGATTCACTGATTAATGATACTCTTGGGTGGACAACAATTTCTGGCTCCTTTACTTCTGATTCTGCATATCAGTATATCGTTATTGGTAATTTTTTTGATGACTTGAATACAGACACTCTTATCATGACTACAGATACTTATTGCAATTCCTACTATTATTTAGATGATGTATGTGTTTCCCCTGACTCTTTAACCTGTTATAACATTACAGAAGCAAAAGAATCAAATAATCAAAAATCAACTATTTCCATTTACCCCAACCCAACCTCAACTCATTTCACAATACAAGGACTAAACAAACCCTACAATCTAACTCTCTATAACTCTTTATGTCAATTACTTTATACAGAATACAACATCTTAGACACAAGCAAAAGAATTGATGTAAGCAAGTACAATAAAGGGTTGCTCTTTGTTAGAATAGAAACTGAGGACGAAATGTATTATCAAAAAATAATCAAGCAATAACTATTTTAAATACCCAGCCAATACAGTCGTTTTCTTAAACGATTTTACGGTGCCTTCTAAATCAAAGGCTTCCATAAATACTATGTAAATGCCTATTTGTGCTTTTTCATTTTCTTCGTTTATACCATCCCAGCTAAAGGTTCCGGAAGTGCCTAATAATTCATTCTGTATTAAGTTTCTAATCAACCTCCCTTTGGCATCATAAATAATAACATTAGCTACAAACCCAGCTTCTCCAAAATTGTAAGTAATATTTACTACATCATCTACTCCATCATTATCTGGCGAAAAAATTGAAGAAACAACTACTTCGCCTCCTTCACCGTTTGCTTTTAAGTATTGTGAGTTTTCATAGCCTGGAGTAGCAAAACCTACATCTTCAGCAGCTGAATGCCAGTTAGTTTTATCTTCGCTTGGTCTATCATAATCAATACGCTCTAATGAAACACCATCTTCGCTATTCAATAAAGCAAAGTGCATGTCTTCGTTATAATGTAAGCTATCCACCATCAATCCTAAATTATTTACCAAATAAACATCGCCTTCATCATTACTGTAAGTTGGTAAGCTAATCATTTCTAAAAATGCAGCTGTAGCTGAGTTTAAATATTCATCTGCTACGTTTTGTGCATCTGCAGTTAGCAATACAAATTCGCCAGGCAAAATTAGCTTTGGGTTGGCGGTAATTACCTTATAATTATCAATGCTGTCGTTTTCTAAATTGGCCAAGTTCCAATTTTGTAGGTTAATAAATTTAGTAGAATTGTTATAGATTTCTACAAAGTCTGAGCCCCCGGTATAAGGATTAAACAATACCTCATTAATAACTAAATCGCCCGCAAACCCTTGTTCTGGTAATGCAAAAATTGCTGTGTTGTTAGAACCAATTACATTTCCAACACAATCGAAAGCTCCGGTTACTGTAACCACATATTTAATTTGATAGGTGAGCTTATTGCTTAGGTTTAGCTGAACATTTTTGTTGTCAATTAC
>JBFIEB010000203.1:0-5296 GCA_041603555.1 Vicingaceae bacterium | reverse complement strand
CTACCGAAAAAAAAGAAACAAAGAAAAAGAAAGCTTTTTCAAGCCCAGCGAGTGAAAAATCTATTAGTAATACAATAACAGCACTTAACAAGAATGGAATTCAGGCATTTGCATTTGATTCTGAAAAGGAATTAAAGAGTATGATATTTAAATTAATACCTGAAAAAGCAGAAGTAATGACCATGACTTCTGTAACTCTGGATAAGCTCGGTATAACAAAAGAAATTTCAAATTCCGAAAGATTTGACTCGGTGAGAAATAAATTAAAGCTGTTAGATGCAAAAGCCCAAAGGAAAATAGGTTCAAATGCAGATTATACGTTAGGTAGTGTACATGCAGTAACAGAAAATGGTGAACTATTAATAGCCTCTGCTACTGGAAGCCAACTTTCTGCATATGCTTATGCCTCCGGTAAAATTATTTTGGTTGTGGGAACGCAAAAAATAGTTAAAAATAAGGAAGAAGGTATCGACCGAATCTATAAATATAGTCTTCCTCTTGAAAACGAAAGGGCTAAAAAGGTTTATAATATGGAAAGTAAAGTTGCAAAAATTCTCACCGTAAATTCTGAAACCCCAAATAGAATTACCGTATTATTCTTAAAGCAGAATATTGGTTTTTAATTAATTCTAAGGCGAAAATCGAACTGTGTCATCTCTATAATTAAGACACCTTTCATTAGATTAATCAAATTTTATCCTTCTATTAAAAACTTGTTTTTTGCAAAAAGGAAGGATATATCAATTTTCATAAATAAAACTACGTGACAGTATAATCAATATCACCTCTTTCCCCAAACAATAGTCATTCTATTTAATGCATTATGAAAATACTTTTACAGTAAAAAAATTTGGATTTTGTTATGCTCTATAAGTCAACAAAATTTATGCATTCAACAAAACCAATAGTAAAAATTAATTAAAAAAGATATGAAAAAATTAGTATTAAACATTGCATTATTCGCAATCGGTATTTTAATTGCCTCTAATAGTATAAAGGCTCAAGAAGATAATGTAAAGGCATCAACAGGAGTTCAAATAGGCCTTGAAGCAACCCCACAATTTAGCTATCTACTCAATTCAGGAGATATGGATAGTCCTTTACATTCAAATTTAAATTTCTTCAATGCTTCATTTGGAGTTAGTGGTCAATGCGGATTTACAGAAAATATAGGTGTTGGATTAAATGTTTTATATTCAATTCAAGGGTCTAAGTATGAATGGAAAGATGTTGAGTACACTAAAAACCTTCAATATCTAAAAATTCCTTTAATGCTTACCCTAAGTTTCCCAGTTGGTGACAAAATCATTTTCTTAGAGAAAATTGGTCCGCAATTTAATATATTACTTGATGCAACCCTTTTAGATAAAGACGGGGAAAAGATTATTGATGACTTTTCAGATGCATTCGAGAATTTTGATTTGGGAATTATGCTATCTACCGGAATCGGTTATAAGATTGATGAAAACCTTAGTATTGATATGGCTATAAGATTTGATTATGGATTTACTAATGCAGAAAATGAGGATTACATACTAAACATTCACAATCCAAGTGATTTAGTCACTCCGGCTCCTGCAACCAGTCCAAGAGAAACGACTAATAATACAACTGTTGGATTAAATGTTGGGATTCGTTATTCTTTTTTATAAAAGATTAGACATTATCAACTTATAACAAAATACAAAGAGCTTTGAGAGATCAAAGCTCTTTGCATTTTGTTGAATTAGACCGTGAAGCAAATTCAACTTGAAGTGAAATTGATAATAATCATGGTTATTTAACAACAGTATAAGAACAATCACTAAAAAACAAATTATGCACGGTTGGTATTTTCATGGTTTTGGTATTTCAATGTTAATTTTTGTTTGGATCGCAATGGCTTTTCTGTTTGCATGGTTACTGATTAAATCAATAGAGCAAAAAGAGTTGAAAATGGACAGGCCGATTGATATTCTAAAAAGAAGGTATGCCAACGGAGAGATAAGTACTGATGAATTTGAAGAACGAAAAAAAACACTTAATAAATACTCACAAGAGCGATAAAATGAAAACAAAGTTCATAATAATTTTAATAATGATAAGCATTTCTTCTATAGGATTCGCTCAAACAGAATTTGTAGAAGCCTTTTATATGGGTTATGACAAAGAAAATCAACTATTTTCTTTTGAAGATATAGATGGAAATTATTTAGAATTTAATACGGTGAGTAGCAATATGTTAGAAAAATTTGATTTAAAGACTCCCGAATTCATTGATGAGGCTTTTCGGATAACTTATATTACTAAAGAAAAAAATGAAATAGGTAGATATGGCTATTATAAGAATGCTATAATCATTCATCTTCAACTTACGATAATAGAATGATGGAACCTTATTAAGTATTAAATGAACTACAGAAAAGAATATGATACTTTAGGGGAGGTCAGCGTTCCATCAGAAAAATATTGGGGAGCACAAACTGAAAGATCAAGGAGCAATTTTAAAATTGGACCAGAAGCTTCTATGCCTCTTAATATTATTTACGCGTTTGCATATATAAAAAAGGCGGCAGCTCATGCTAATTGCGAATTAGGTGTATTATCTAAAGAAAAAAGAGATTTGATTTCTATTGTTTGTGATGAAATAATTGCAGGAAAATTAGATGACCAATTTCCGTTAGTAATTTGGCAAACTGGTTCAGGGACACAAACCAATATGAATGTTAATGAAGTCATTGCAAATCGATCACATGTCCTTTCCGGTCAAAAAATAGGGGAAGGAGAAACTGTTTTGAAGCCAAATGACGATGTGAATAGATCACAATCATCGAACGATGCGTTCTCAACAGCAATGCATATTTCCAGTTATGAAATGATTGTCAAAAAAACAATTCCAGGGGTTGAACAATTAAAAAACACATTAGAAGCTAAGCGTAAAGAATTTCGTGGTATCTTGAAGATTGGACGTACACACCTAATGGATGCAGTACCCCTTACATTAGGGCAAGAATTTTCGGGATATGTATCACAACTCGATCATGGTTTAAATGCTTTAAAAAACACGTTGAATCATCTTTCTGAAATAGCACTTGGAGGAAGTGCGGTAGGAACTGGCTTAAACACTCCTAAAGGGTATGATGTATTAGTATCAAAAAAACTAGTTGAATTTACTGGTCTACCTTTTATAACTGCCATCAATAAATTTGAAGCCATAGCAGCACATGATGCTATTGTAGAAACACATGGTGCTTTAAAACAACTAGCTGTTTCACTTAATAAAATTGCGAATGATATTAGAATGATGGCTTCAGGTCCAAGATGTGGAATAGGTGAAATCATTCTTCCGGCAAACGAACCTGGTTCTTCAATCATGCCCGGAAAGATTAATCCAACACAATGTGAAGCACTTACCATGGTTTGTGCTCAAGTAATGGGTAATGATGTAGCAATTACCATAGGTGGTACACAGGGACATTATGAACTAAATGTATTCAAACCAATGATGGCGTACAATTTATTACAATCGGCAGAGTTATTAGGAGATGCATGCGTTTCTTTTGGCATGAAATGTGTGAAAGCAACTAAACCAAATATTAAACGTTTAGACGAATTATTAAATAACTCTTTAATGCTTATAACAATTTTAAATACCAAGATCGGATATAGTAAAGCTGCAGAAATTGCCAATACAGCACTTAAAAATGGAACTAGTCTAAAAGAAGAAGCGATTCGCTTAGGTTTTGTTACTGCAGAGGAGTTCGACCAATGGGTAGTCGCTGCTGAAATGACTAAACCTAATAATAATAAAAGCTAATTACTCAATATTTCGAGCTATAAAAAAAACTCATAATGCTGAGCATTATGAGTTTTTTTATTCAATTTCCATACCCTTTAAACGGCCGCAACTGGCTCTTTTTTACGGCTATCAAAATAAGCAGTAAGTAAATCAGGTAATTTTTCAAATGCAGTATTTAAAGCACTTGGTCCTTGTACAGTAATAAACTGTATGTCATCACCATGTGAAACTAAAAATCCAATTGGGGACATTCCCATACCTGCTCCACCAGCATCACCACTTCCTTGTGTCTTACCAACTCCTCCCATTCCTTCTCCACCACCGAAACCCATTCCAAGTGCCATTACTGGCACACAATGAAAATCTCCTAGTTTAAATTCTTTACCGATAATTGTTTCCGCTTTCGCTTCACTTTTCAAGAAATCTGCCATTTCTTTAACCATTCCATCAAAATTTGTTTTCATAATATTTTTTTTAAATTATTTAATTGATTTATTTTTAATTCAGCTTTATTTTAAACTAATTCAGCTTTTTCTGTTTTACGACTTTTAAAATACTGTGTCAATAAATCAGGCACTTTTTCAAAAGCAGTATTAATTGCACTTGGTGCTTGCACAGTGATAAATCTGATATCATTATTTTTCGAAACCAAAAACCCTATTGGTGACAGTCCTATTCCTGCACCGCCCATTCCACCAGCACCTTGAGCTCTTTGTCGGGATTCTCCAGAACCTTCTCCACCTCCAATACCCATCCCTATAGCCAATACAGGTACACAGTTAAATTGTCCTAGTTTAAATTCTTTACCAATAATTGTTTCAGCTTTTGCTTCATTTTTTAAGAGCTCAGACATCTCTTTGATTATTCCTTCAAAATTTGTTTTCATAATTGATTTGTTTTAAATTATTATTTAATTGATTTGTTATTAATTATTTTTAACATATGCTCTCAAGAGCCTAAAAGCATTGTTTTGTAGCGTTATTATAACTTCTCTTTTTCCAATAAAATTAATTTGAAACGTTTTTCCTGTAATTCTGCTAATCATAAACATTATTGGATATAGTTTTCCATTTAGAGGCATATCTCCAGTATCAATATTCACATAAAATGTTTTTACCTTAAATGATCTTATAAGGGCAAAAAAACGAAGTAAACTAATTTTAAATTTTGATAATTTTTTTGTTTTCGACTTTGGTGTTTTTTTTCCAAAACCTAAAATATTTAGCTTTTTTCGTATTCCAAAAATTGTCATTTCAGGATGACCAAAAAGTTCATCTGCAGCCCACCAAACTCTGAATACCGGAACAATACTGAATTGGTATATATAATTACGACTGTCAATTTCCAATATGATTGGTGCAAATAATGCATAAACCAACAAAAGGAGAAAAACTAAACTTACAAGAATCAATAATTGAATCATTTTTATTTCTATTTTAATAGAAGTACAAAGATTGAGAAGATCCCAGTAAAATCTGATGACCTTTGTTAACAAGGTACGATGACTTTTCTCAATGT
>JBFIEB010000202.1:0-5343 GCA_041603555.1 Vicingaceae bacterium | reverse complement strand
CAATATATTTCTTGTCAAAATAAAACAACCACAGATTCTTGCGGGGCGTGTTCATCATGTGTGAAATTTCAAAAATTGGCACATCCTGATTTACATTTTGTATTTCCTGTAGCAACAAGTACCGATGTAAAAGAAAAACCTGTTAGTGCGAAATACATAAGTCAATGGAGAGAAGCAAATTTAGATGAGCCATATTTATCATTAGCAAATTGGCAAAATAGAATTGAAACGGGCAATAAACAACTTCTAATCTCTAAGTACGAGAGTGAATCTATTTTAAAAATTTTGAACCTCAAAACCTATGAGGCGGAATATAAAACCATGATTATATGGTATCCCGAAAGATTTAACATAGCATCAGGAAATAAGTTATTAAAAATTATTGAAGAGCCACCTAGTAAGACATTATTTATATTAGTTGCCCATGATGCTGAGCAGATTATTTCTACTATTTTGTCCAGAACCCAACTGGTAAAAATTGATAGAATAAAAGAAGAAGAGCTACAAAGTCAACTCGTTAAAGAATATAATTTAGAAGTTTCTATGGCTAACAAAATAGCACATCAATCGGATGGGAATTATATTCAAGCAAAAAAATTAATAGAGCATTCAGTGACTGAAGAGATATTTTATAATTTATTTAAAGATTGGATGAGAGCAGCTTTTAAAGGGAATGTTCCGGCTTTAATAGAATGGTCTGAAGAAATTGCTAAAATAGATTATGGAAGAGAAAAACAAAAGCAATTTTTACTGTATTCTTTACACCTTTTTAGAGAGAGCTTAATCAAAAATTATGGAAATGCTGATATGGAAAGAATAGCTGATAACGAGGCTCAATTTTTAAACAATTTTGCGCCATATATTCATGGTGCAAACTGTGTAGAAGTTATCGAATTGTTTAATGACGCATCTTACCATATTGAACGTAATGTAAATCCAAAAATTTTGTTCTTGGATGTTTCTTTAAAGTTAACCAAGTTACTTCGTGTAGAAGCGCCAATTCTGGTGGAATAATTTTTATTCAAAAATCATCTTTCATCAGTTAATATTCATATTTAGAAATAGTATATTTGTTAGCTAAGAAACAATAAGTTTAACAATTCTCGGTTTCTAGTTCAGAAGCTGAATTATATATAAATAATCAAATGGGATGTAGTGGATGCAGTACTGCTAGAGGGTGCAGCACATCAGCAAAAGGGTGTAAAAGTAAAACGGGTAGTTGTAACAAATTAAATGTTTTTGATTGGTTAAATGACATTGAGTTACCTCATGGTCAGAAAATATTCGATTGCGTAGAAATTCGGTTTAAAAATAGTCGAAAAGATTATTTTAGAAATACAGATGAATTAAGTTTAAATATTGGCGATGTTGTTGCTGTGGAAGCTTCACCAGGACATGATATAGGAACAGTTTCTCTTACAGGAGAACTGGTTAAAAAACAAATGCGAAAACATAAGCTCGCTTTTGATTCTGAAGAAATAAAAAAAATCTATCGCCAAGCTAAAAAAACAGATGTTGAAAAATGGATTGAAGCTCAAACATTAGAATTCGATACCATGCATAAAGCAAGAACCATTGCAATTGAGCAAGGTTTGGAAATGAAGATAAGTGATGTAGAATACCAAGGAGATAAATCTAAGGCAATATTTTATTATACGGCAGAGGGGCGTGTTGATTTTAGAGAGTTAATTAAAAGATTAGCTGGAGAATTCAAGGTAAGAATTGAGATGAAACAAATCGGTGTTCGGCAAGAAGCCAGTAGATTGGGAGGGATTGGGTCATGTGGAAGAGAATTATGTTGTTCTACCTGGTTAACTGATTTTAGGTCTGTTTCTACTTCGGCAGCACGATATCAACAACTTTCTTTAAATCCAGAAAAGTTAGCTGGACAATGTGGAAAATTAAAGTGTTGCTTAAATTATGAATTAGATACTTATGTTGATGCACTTAAAGGATACCCAGACACTAATATCAAATTGAAAACCAAAAAAGGAAATGCATTTTATAGGAAAATGGATATTTTCAAAAATATGATGTGGTATTCCTACCAAGACGAACCATTAAAGTTTATCGAACTGAATCTTGATAGAGTTAATGAAATTATTGAAATGAATAAAAGAGATGAACAACCAAATGACCTGATGGATTTTGTTGAGTTTAAAGAAGTTATCAAAGAGCCAGATTATGCTAATGTTGTTGGGCAAGATAGTCTAACTCGTTTTGATAAACCTAAACACAAAAAAGGTAAGAATAAAAGGCGAAATAAAAATCAAAAAAACAGAAGTAAGAATAAAAATCAACAAAAGACCAATGGCTAATAGTTGTAAAATAATTGGAGTCTTTTTTTTATTTTTAAGCCTATTATCTTGTGATTCAAATAAAGTTTTTGAAGAGTACATTGAGGTAGAGAATGCAAATTGGAAAAAAGAGAATGTGGCGAGTTTTGAGATCGAAATTAAGGATACAATAACAGCCCATAATTTATACATCAATATTCGTAACACAGGAAATTATGCCTACAGTAACTTATATCTTTTTGTTACTATGGAGGGACCAAATGGTAGTTTGCTTAAAGATACTGTAAATTGTATTTTAGCGGATAGTAGAGGAAAGTGGTTAGGGAAGGGAATTGGCGACTTGTGGGATTTAAAAATACCTTATGTTGGAGGATTTAAGTTTGCACAAAAAGGGAAGTATCTTGTTTCCTTAGAACAAGCTATGCGTGTTGATGATGGTTTGAATGGCATTACTGATGTTGGCTTGAGAATTGAAAAAACGAATTAATAAATACATTGGCAAAACAGATAAATACAGAGAACAATAAAAAACGATTCATCATATTTTGGTGTTTAGTATTACTCCCTTTCCTTTTGTTTTTCGTCATGATGTTAGGAGCCAAAACAGGAACTTTAGGGTTTGACGATTTACCAGATTTAGAAGAATTGGAGAACCCTAAGAGCAATTTAGCATCAGAAATCATTACTTCTGATGGTAAGATGATAGGTAAATATTTCCTTCAAAATAGAACCAATGTTAGGTATGAAGATTTATCACCATATTTGGTGGATGCTCTAATAGCAACTGAAGATGAAAGGTATAGGGTGCATTCTGGAATAGACCTTAGAGGATTAACTAGAGCCATTGTTTATATGGGTGGCGCTGGTGGTGCTAGTACAATTACACAGCAATTGGCAAAAAATATGTTTGAGCATAAAGCAGCAAATATTGTTGAGCGAATTATGCAAAAATTACAGGAATGGATTTTAGCAGTTGAATTGGAAAAAAGGTACACCAAAAATGAAATTATTGCTATGTATTATAATCAATTTGATTTCATTTATAATGCAGTAGGAATAAAATCGGCAGCAAATGTTTACTTTAATAAGCAACCTAAAGATTTAAACATTGAAGAAGCTGCCGTATTAGTTGGAATGGCAAAAAATCCATCGCTATACAATCCTAAAAGGTTTCCTAAAAATGCACTAAAAAGAAGAGAAGTTGTTTTTGCCCAGATGAAGAGAAGTGAATTGATTACGCAAGAAGAGTATGATTCACTTAGGGTTTTACCTTTAATCTTAGACTATAAAATTGTTGATCATAAGGAAGGGTTAGCACCTTATTTTAGAGAAACATTAAGATTAAAATTGCAAAAAATGTTTGAAGAAAAGGATGAAAAAGGAGAATACATTTATGCAAAATCTGATGGCAAACCCTATAATATCTATAGTGATGGATTAAAAGTATTTACCACTTTAGATTCTCGTATGCAAAAACATGCTGAATGGGCTGTACAAGAATATATAGCTAACACTTTACAAGGACAATTTGATAGGCATCTAAAAAAATATAGAACAAAAAGATATCCTTATGATGGTGGTTGGAAAGGAATTTCTGAAACCCAATACACCGACATCATGAGTTCAGCTAAAGAAAAAACACCTCGTTATAGAATTTTGTCTGGCAAAGAATGTGAAAATTGTGGAAGGAGGGGTAAAAACATTAAAAAGGAAGGTAATTATTACCAATGTCAAGCAGAAGACTGTTTATATAAAAGGTGGGCTACTAAAAAAGATTCGGTAAATGTTATTTTTGACACTAAAATCAAAATGCAGTTATTTTCTCACTATGGTAATTTAGACACTCTATTATCACCTAATGATTCTATCAAGTATTATAAAACTTTCTTGCATACTGGGCTAATGTCTGTCGATCCTCACACAGGATATATAAAGGCTTGGGTAGGAGGAGTCAATTATCAAAATTTTGCTTACGACCACGTAACTAGCACCAGACAGGTTGGCTCCACTTTTAAACCTTTTGTTTACGCAACAGCAATTCAGGAAAAAAAATACTCTCCTTGTTATGAAGTCCCTAACCTCAGGTACACTTTTCATAAAGGAACATTTGGTTTATTAAAAGATTGGACTCCTAAAAATTCTGATGGAGATTATGATGGTTGTCCGGTTTCATTGGAATATGCTATGGCTAATTCTATGAATACAATTACTGCGTGGCTAATGAAACAATTTGGCCCTGAAATGGTAGTTAAACTGGCTAAAAACATGGGAATCACAAGTAATTTAGATGCTGTCCCTTCTTTATGCTTAGGTGTTGCTGATATAAGTGTATTTGAAATGGTGGGTGCTAATGCAACATTTGCCAATAAAGGAGTTTATATTGAACCAACTATGTTTACCAGAATAGAAGATAAACATGGGAATGTTATTGTAGACTTTTCTCCTAAATCAAATGAAGCTATGGATGAAGAAACGGCCTATGTAATGCTTCAGTTGATGAAAGGAGTTACGAGTGGTGTTGAGTACAATAAATGTAGAGAGAATGGTTCCGGAACAGGGTTAAGATTAAGAGGGGCTGTTTCTAAAGCTAGACCTTATGTCGGACATCGTTACCCAATAGCCGGAAAAACAGGAACAACTCAAAATAATTCTGATGGCTGGTTTATGGGTTTAACACCTGATTTAGTTACCGGAGTATGGGTGGGGGCTGATGAACGAGCTATTCGTTGGCAATTGACAGCTATGGGACAAGGAGCTAATACTGCATTGCCTGTTTGGGGTTATTACATGCAAAAAGTGCATGCAGATAAAACAATAAAAATTTCAGATGGAGATTTTGAAAAGCCAGATAAACCATTAACGATTGAGTTAGATTGTAAAAAATATAATGAGTTAAATGGAGGAACTGACTATGGTGCTGGAGCTCCTGAGTATTAAATAAATAATTATGGCAATAAACAAAGTTGTTGCAAATGCAAAAGAAGCAACAGAAGGAATAGAAAATGGAATGACATTGATGCTGGGAGGTTTTGGCTTATGCGGAATT
>JBFIEB010000201.1:0-5383 GCA_041603555.1 Vicingaceae bacterium | reverse complement strand
CCAAATTGATTAACGACAGCAGCAATCTGCTTCATAATCTTACCATACTTTGGTCCTAATGTTTTAAAATTAGGTTTAATACTTTTTACCAAAACACCAGCAGTATCAATTAAATATTCTAACTCTTTTACATTTGTTTCAGAAAGAATTAAATCTTCAACATCTTCCAATTGCCTTTTAAATTTATCATTTAAAATTGGCACCATTATCTTTTGTAATGGTTGTCGAACCTTAATGCTTTCTTTCTTTCTTAAACTCAATACCATTGAAGAAACTTTTTGAGCAATTCCCATTCTTTCTTCTAAATCGGTATCAATTGCACTATCATCTGCAACAGGAAAATCAGACAAATGAATAGAAATTTCATTTCCTTTTCCACTTACAGTTACTAAATCAGAATATAATTGATCCATATAAAAAGGAGCAATAGAACTTGAAAGTTGCGCAACCACTTCCAAACATTTATACAACGTTTGATAAGCTGCAATTTTATCTTGAGTGTAATCTCCTTTCCAAAAACGTCTTCTACACAAACGGACATACCAATTACTCAATTCATCATTCACAAAATCTTGAATGGCTCGACCAGCTTTGGTAGGTTCATAATCAGCATAATAACCATCAACGTTTTTTACCAATGAATTTAATTTAGACATGATCCAACAATCAATTTCTGGTCTTTCTGAAACTGAAATTTCATCTTCAGCATAAGTAAAGCCATCTAAATTGGCATACAAAGCAAAGAACCCATAAGTGTTGTAAAGTGTTCCGAAAAACTTACGTTGCACTTCAGTAATTCCATCTAAATCAAATTTTAAATTATCCCAAGGTTGAGCATTAGTAATCATATACCAACGTGTAGCATCTGCACCATAAGTTCCCAACGTTTCAAAAGGATCAGCAGCGTTACCTAAACGCTTACTCATTTTCTGACCATTTTTATCCAGCACTAATCCGTTAGACACTACATTTTTATAAGCCACCGAATCAAAAACCATAGTGGCGATTGCATGTAAAGTAAAGAACCAACCTCTAGTTTGATCTACTCCTTCAGCAATAAAATCCGCTGGAAAAAATTTGTTATTATCTATTTCTTCTTTGTTCTCAAACGGATAATGTTGTTGGGCGTAAGGCATAGAGCCGGAATCAAACCAAACATCAATTAAATCTGATTCCCGTTTCATTGGTTTACCAGAAGCTGAAACTAAGGTAATATCATCCACATAATTTTTATGTAAATCAAACGTGTCATAGTTTTCCTTTGACATATCACCAACTACAAAATTGGCTAAAGGGCTTTCGGTCATTATGCCTGCAGCAATAGATTTTTCCACTTCAGCTTTTAGTTGCTCTACAGAAGAAATACAAATTTCTTCATTTCCCTCTTCTGTTCTCCATATAGGAATTGGAATACCCCAATACCGAGAACGTGATAAATTCCAATCATTTAAATTTTCTAACCAATTGCCAAAACGACCTGTTCCAGTACTCTCTGGTTTCCAGTTAATCGTTTTATTCAATTCAATTAATCTGTCTTTTACAGCAGTAGATTTAATGAACCATGAATCTAATGGATAATATAAAACGGGCTTATCTGTTCTCCAACAGTGTGGATAACTATGCTCATATTTAGAAACATTAAATGCCTTGTTTTCTTCTTTTAATTTGATGGCAATTTGTACATCAACAGATTTTTCTGGAGCTTCTCCATCGTTGTAATATTCATTCTTCACATACATTCCAGCAAACTCTCCCATTTCTGGTCTGAATCGACCTTGTAAATCTACCAATGGTACTGCATTTCCACTATCGTCCAAAACTAACATTGCAGGAACTCCAGCATCTTTAGCTACTTGAGCATCATCTTGACCAAAAGTTGGAGCAATATGCACAATACCAGTACCATCTTCTGTAGTTACAAAATCTCCGGCAATAACCTGAAAAGCTTTTTCAGCATTTTCATGTGGCAAAGCATAAGGTAACAATTGTTCATATTTTAAACCGACTAAATCAGAACCTTTAAATTGTTTAACAGGTATTCCTATTGGTTTCTTTAAGCTTTTGAAAAGACCTTTCTCTATAATAACATTTAAATCTGTCCATATTGTATCTACTGAAGCATTACCTCCTAAATTATCCATTACATTCGAATCGTCACTTTCCCAATCAGGTAAATCAAAATGTTTACTAAACAAATCAGACGCAACAATTGCCCAAGCTCGTATATTCGTGTATGGATTAATCGTTCCAACTAATTGATAAATTATTTTTGATCCAACAGCTAACGCTGTATTAGACGGTAACGTCCAAGGAGTAGTAGTCCAAGCTAAAAAGTAAGCTTCATCAACCCCCAATTTACTAGCATCTTTAATCTTAAACTGAGCTACAGCAGTTGTATCTTTTACATCTTGGTAACAACCTGGTTGGTTCAATTCGTGCGAACTTAAACCGGTACCTGCTGCAGGAGAGTATGGTTGAATGGTATATCCCTTATACATTAATCCTTTTTGGTACAGCTGACCCAACAACCACCAAACGGTTTCCATGTATTTATTTTCATAAGTAACATATGGGTCATCCATATCAACCCAGTACCCCATTTTTTGGGTCAGGTCGTTCCAGATATCGGTGTATTGCATTACTGTTTCACGACACTCTTTGTTGTAGTCGTCAACTGAAATTCCTGCCTGTCCGGCAGGCAGGTTTTTACCAATGTCTTCTTTAGTAATTCCTAATTTTTTCTCAACACTTAACTCTACTGGTAACCCATGTGTATCCCAACCTGCTTTACGTTTTACCTGAAATCCTTTTAAAGTTTTATACCGACAAAAAATATCCTTAATCGCTCTTGCCATTACGTGGTGAATACCAGGTAAACCATTTGCCGATGGCGGTCCTTCGTAAAAAACAAAAGGCGGTTTACCCTCTCTGGTTGAGATACTTTTCTCAAACACCTTGTTGGCTTCCCACTTATCTAATACTTCTTGAGCAACATTAGGTAAATCTAGCTTCGGATATGTTTTGTATTGGCTCATTTTGTAATAAGAATGCGAATTTAATTAAAAAAAGTAGGATTATTGTCGGATTTATTCCGACATCTTTTTATTAAACAGATCCCGCAATAAATGCGGGAATAATTATCTAATGGAAAGATTCTTCACTTCATTTTGTATATACTTCGACAAGCTCAGCATGACAAAATATCGTTCAGAATGACGTAAAGAGGGTGATTAATCAATAGTAGCGATGCATTTTAACTCAATAGAAATAGGTGATGGTAAAGCATTTACCTCAACAGTAGTTCTACAAGGTTGGTTGTCTTTAAAATACTCTGCATAAATGCGATTGTATGTTTTAAAATCACGTTTCATATCGGTTAAAAAAGTGGTCACATCCACTAGGTTTTCCCAACTACTACCACTTTCTTCCAAAATTACTTTTACATTATCGAAAACCGATCGACATTGCGCTTCAAAATCAAAAGTTTCATAATTGCCATTCTTATCGTATTTCAATCCTGGAATATTTGCCTCTTCGCTACCTGAGCCTGCTGCTCTTGGTCCAACACCTGATAAAAACAACAAATTACCCACTCTTTTGGCATGTGGGTACAGACCCATTGGCTTTGGTGCTTTATCTGTATTGATGTTATCACTCATAATTATAACTTTTGTTCATCAAAAATATAATTTTAAATACCTTTAAGCCAATTTAAAACATCTTTTTCAAATATGGAATATAGAAGACTAGGAAAATCAGGGTTACAATTAAGTGAATTATCGCTAGGAAGTTGGTTAACTTTTGGAAAACAAATTGGCAATAATGTTGCCGAAAATTTAATGAAATATGCCTACGATCATGGTGTAAATTTTTTCGATAATGCCGAAATTTATTCTTTAGGTGAATCCGAAAAAGTGATGGGGAAAATTTTAAAGAAAATGAAATGGGATAGGGATTCCTATACTGTTTCTAGTAAAGTATTTTTTGGAACTCGAGGTTTAATTAATGGATTACCAACTCAAAAAGGACTCCATCGAAAACATGTTACTGAAGCATGTCATCAAGCACTAAAAAGATTAAATGTTGAATATTTGGATCTTTTCTTTTGCCATAGACCTGACAAAGAAACCCCAATTGAAGAGACCGTTTGGTCGATGCATAATTTAATTACCCAAGGAAAAATTTTGTACTGGGGAACATCTGAATGGAGTGCTCAGGAAATTATGGAAGCTCACATGGTGGCTCGGCAATATAGTTTAATTGGTCCTACCATGGAGCAACCACAATACAATATGCTCACCAGAGATAAAGTTGAAGTTGAATTCTCTCAAATTTATAAAACCGTTGGATTGGGGACTACGATCTGGTCGCCTTTAGCATCTGGGGTACTCACAGGAAAATACAATACAACTAAAATGCCTAAAAATACCCGACTAGGAATAGAAGGTATGGAATGGTTAAGGGACAAAACTGTTACCAAAGAAAATTTAAGAGCTGTTTCAAAATTAGAGAAAATTGCAGGTGATTTGGGAATATCAATGCCTATACTTTCTATAGCATGGTGTTTAAAAAATCCGAATGTAAGTACGGTGATATTAGGTGCGAGTAAAATGATTCAATTGAAAGAAAATTTTAAGGCTATCGAAGCAAAAGAAAAATTAACGCCTGATATTATGGAAACTATTGAAAAGGCTCTTAACAATACCCCCATCAAACCAGCTTTTTAAAATTGGTTTAGGGTCTGTTTTACCTGCCCCAAATATCCCCCTCCAAAAAGATTAACATGTACCATAAGAGGGTACAAATTACATATGTCAATTCGTTGCTTCCAGCCTTTTTCAAGTGGAAAGGTTTCATGGTATGACTCGTATAATTGAGCGTCAAATCCGCCAAACAATTTAGTCATAGCAATATCCATTTCTCTATGACCATAATAAACAGCTGGATCCATAATTACTGGTTCACCATTTTTCCCAACCATAAAATTCCCACTCCATAAATCACCATGCAATAAACTTGGCCCTTCAACTGGGAAAATTTCATCCAATTTATTATATAAATTATCAAACCTTGAAATAGTAGTTGAATCAATTTCATTGTTATTCCTTGCCAATTTAATTTGAACTTGTAAACGCTCACTAATAAAAAAGTCTGTCCAATTTTCATATGCTCTATTTTGTTGATGCAAGGATCCTATATAATTATCATAATCTAATCCAAAATTTGGGTTGGTATTTTGGTGCAATGTTGCTAACTGCCGACCAAAGTCTTCCCAAAAATTAGGATTTGGATTAACACTTTCGATGTACTCTAATATCAAGAATGAAGTTTCTTCAAACTCATTAACAGCAATCACTTTAGGAATTCCTATAGTATTAGCGTT
>JBFIEB010000200.1:0-5421 GCA_041603555.1 Vicingaceae bacterium | reverse complement strand
TTGTAAAAAGAATCGCTTCTTATACGTAACTTATTATAACTTAGTTGTCTTCTTAAAACTACTTAGACGAATACTAAGATTTACCAAAAAATTACAAAATATTAAAGTCAATCCTAAATTGATTATTTTAGAAGAGTGAAAACTCTCTTACTTATATTGCTTGTTTGTTGTATTGGAACTACTAATGCACAAATTAAAATTTACGAAACGTTTAATGAATTGGAAAAAGAATTGTTGCTTCCCAAAGATAATGACACGCTGTATATATTAAACTTCTGGGCAACTTGGTGTATTCCATGTGTTAAAGAGCTGCCTTTTTTTGAAGCAATCAATTTAAAATATGCTAACGAGAAAGTGAAAATTGTGTTGGTCAGTTTAGATTTTCCAGAAAATATTGAATCTCGACTAATCCCTTTTATCGCTAAAAAGAACATCAAAAGTCAAGTAGTATTGTTAGCCGATGGCAAGGCTTATGATTTGATAGACAAAGTAGATCCAAGCTGGTCTGGATCCATACCCATAACTCTTTTTTTAAAAGGAAAACAAAAGGTTTTTTACGAAAAAGAATATCATAACATCCATGAATTAGAAACAGATATCAATCAACTAAAAAATATATAAAATGAAAAAGCTAGTTATTATTTTAACATTACTTATTGCCTCTACATTAAATGCTCAAAACGGCTATAAAATTGGCGATACGGCAATCGATTTTAATTTAAAAGGGACAGATGGAAAAAACCACTCTTTAGTAGAAATTAAAGACGCTAAGGGTTATGTGGTCATTTTCACTTGTAACCATTGCCCCTATTCTAAATTGTATGAAGATAGAATTATAGCATTGCAAACCACTTATGCACCAAAAGGGTATCCGGTAATCGCTATTAACCCTAACGACCCAGAGGCTAAGCCTGAGGATAGTCTTGACAAAATGAAAGAAAGGGCTAAAGAGAAAGGTTTTAATTTTTTGTATCTATTTGATGATGGTCAAAAAATATACCCTCAGTATGGGGCGACTAAAACACCTCATGTATTTTTATTAGACCAAAACAGAGTGGTTAAATATATAGGTGCTATAGACGATAATGCTAGAGACATTAATGGCATAGAAGAGAAGTTTTTAGAAAATGCCATTAATGCTTTAGCTGCAGGTAAAAAAATAAAACCAGCCACTACTAAAGCAATTGGCTGTAGTATTAAAACTATGGCTAAAAACTAAATTGAAATACCTTGTCTATATAATCTTAATTCTATTCACTTTTCAAGTGAATGCTCAGGAATTTGCGGATAAAGAATTTTATTTAATAGATAGTTTGGTTCTAGAAGAACTGCCTGAAGGTGATAAAAATCTACTCCATGCGGCTTTAGAAAACTATCACAACGCTAAGTCTGATACCAGTAAAATTTATGCCCTACATACTATATGCGAGAATATGATGCACATGGATTGGATCAAGTATCAATATTTTCAATATGATTTTGTTGAAGAAGCACTTCAAAGAGATCTGGATGAAGATAGTAGGTCAAAAATATTAGTGGCTAAAGCAAATTGTGTTAATAATATAGGCGTTTATTGGGGTAATTTAGGACAGATAGTAAAGGCTAGGGAATATTACATGAAAGGGCTTAAGATTCGTAAACTTCTCGATTATCAGTTTGGTATAGCAGAATCTTTAAATAACATTGGGAGTGGTTATGAATCTCAAGGAGATATTCAAACTGCCTTGATATATTTCCATGAATCTTTACAACTTAGACATAAAATTGGGGATCAATTAGGCATGGCCATTTCACTAGGTCATATTGGAAAAATATATGCCAATCAAATTGACTATGATATGGCTTTAAAATACATCAGGCGATCTTTAAAAATCTTTATTGATATTGGTAACAAGGAAGGTATGTCAAATTGTTATCAAGATTTTGGTACAATAAATTTAGAATTAGGAGATACCATTAAAGCCATTAGTAATTATAAAAAAGCTTTAAAATTGAGCGAGGAAGTAGGTTATTACCAAGGAGTTGGTTCAGCTTTAAATGGATTAGGATTTTTGTATATGGAACGAGGTAGTTATGTTGAAGCTACAACATATTTTCAACGGGCCCTAGAGCATAATTACAATTCTAGAAACGAAAGAGGCCTTTATCAAACCTATCAACAGTTAGGGGATTTGGAAATAGAAAAGGGTAATTTGAAATTAGCAGAAAACTATAGCAAGCAAAGCCTCAATTATGCTCTTGCCAAAGGGTTTCCTAGAAGCATAGAGCTTAGCTCTTATACCTTGAGCCATATATATGAACTCCAAGGTAAAGGAATGAAAGCGTTAGAGATGTATAAACTCTCTGTTCAAATGAAAGATAGTATGAACAATGAAGCCACTCAAAAAGCGACCATTAGACAACAAACACAATACGAATTTGAAAAAGCTCAAATTGTAAAAGAGAATGAAGCCAAAGAACAAGCTAGACTGGAAGCTGAAGCTACAGGCAGAAGAAACAACTTACAATACAGTTTAATCTTTTTAGGCATATTAGTACTATTTGTTGGGATACTATTCTTAGGTTTTATTAAAGTATCTCCAACAATAGCAGAGGGTATCATCTTTTTTGCCTTCTTAATACTGTTTGAGTTTGTATTGGTATTTACTGAACCTTATTTAGAAAATTATACTCAAGGGCAACCCATGTATAATCTATTAGCGAATTCTCTATTGGCTTTATTAATATTTCCTGTACATGCTATTTTGGAGAATTTGCTTAAAAAGAGAATAGTGAAATGAAATATGTCATCTTCATATTAATACTTCCTATTTCGATTCAGGTATTAAGTCAAATTTCTAATAATGGACAAATAGAAAAGATCGATAGCCTTCAATTAGCAGGCTCAAAGGCATTAGAGATAGGGAATTATGACAAGTCTATTGAATTATATAAAGCCTCAATCAAATTGATGGAGGAAATACCATCACCAGAAAACCTTTCACATTCTTATCTTAATCTTGGGCAAGGACAAGAAGCTATAGGTGAAATTCAGTCAGCTTATCGTTCTTATTATAAAGGATTTAAAATAGCTCGCCAAAAAAATGATAGTAAAAGAATTTCAACTGCATTAAATAATCTAGGGTCTCTTAAAGCAGGGGAAGGTGAAGTTGAGTTGGGTTTGAAGTACTTATTACTAAGCTTAAAAATGGATCTTAAGGCTAAACGATTGTATGGTGCTTCATCTACCATGGTAAATCTTGGTTATATTTATGAAGATCAAGGTAAAATTGAAGAGGCTTTAAAATATTACCACAGAAGTTTAAAAATAGATGAGCACCTAAAAGACGAAGATGGCATAGCTACAGGGTTTAACAATCTTGGTTTGCTTTATGGAAACCAAGGCGATTTAAATAAGGGCTTAAAGATGCTTTACGAAAGTCTAACTATTCGATTGCGTATAGATGATAAAACTGGAATATCTGATGCTTATAGTAATATTGGATACAATTATTTTCATCAGGGAGTAATAGATTCTGCACTGGTCTATTTTAAAAAAAGCTTGGCTTTAGGGAAACAAACGGGAGATAAATATGGTAATGCTACAACTCTTGGAAATATAGCTTTTGTATTAAATAATAATGGAGATTCTCAAAAAGCACTTGAATACTATGCTCAAGCTTTGAAGGAGCAAGAAGAATTGAATGACCTAAACGGAATGGGAATTACTTTGAATAATATTGGATCCATATATCTAATAAGAAATGAATTGATTACTGCAGAAAAGTACGCTAAACAGTCCATGGAAATTGCTAAAAAATTAGGTTATCCAGGAGCATTAGCCCGTTCAGGAAATTTTTTAAGCCAAATATATGAACATCAAAACAAAGGGTTAAAAGCGCTGGAAATGTACAAATTATACATAAAAATGACTGACTCAATCAATAATGAAGAAACTCAAAAAGCATCCATAAGGCAACAAACACAATACGAGTTTGAAAAAGCGCAAATAGTGAAAGAAAATGAAGCCAAAGTACAAGCAAGGTTAGCAACAGAAGCAACAAGTAGAAGGAACAATCTACAATACAGTTTAATATTCTTAGGAATATTATTGCTGTTTGTTGGGATATTGTTCTTAGGGTTTATTAAAGTATCGCCAACTGTAGCAGAAGGAATTATCTTCTTTGCATTTCTGATACTATTTGAATTTGTATTGGTATTTACAGAACCTTATATAGAAAACTATACCCAAGGACAACCTATGTATAATCTATTGGCTAACTCTGCATTGGCATTACTAATATTTCCAGTACATGCGATATTAGAAAAGCTTTTAAAGAAAAGGATAGTGAAATAACTAATTCCATTATTTTTTTTACCTTGACCAAAATAAAATGAACATCGCTTAAAATTGGAACCATGGAATCAGAAGACCTTACACCTGAGCAAAGAAATAAACTTGAAGAGTTAAACATAACGAATGATAACCTCTCATACTCTTATTTAAAATTAAGAAAATCAGTAGGTTATATTGGAATTCTGTTGCCATTTATTTTGTTGTTGGGTTTGGCAACATTTAATTTATTTATGGAGAACATTACCGATCCAAAATTTCATTATCCCGAATCAATCAGTCATTATTATTATTCTATTATGGGAGGAGTTTTTGTTGGTTCTTTGTGTGCCGTAGCTTTATTTATGTTTTATTATAGCGGTTATACCAAGCGAGATAATATTACAGGACACTTAGCCGGATTTTTTGCTTTAGGAGTTGCATGGATACCTACCACAGAAGTAGGTGTTAGTGTAACCGGCTATATGCACTATGTTTCAGCAGCATTATTTTTTGCTTGTCTTGCCTACTTTTCTATTAAGTTATTCACTAAAACCAAAGAGGGCGAAGAACCCTCACCAGAAAAACTAAAAAGAAATAAGGTATATAGAGCCTGTGGCTGGTTTATGGTTTTTTGTTTGTTTAGCATGGCTTTTTACTCTTTTGTTCTAGAGAAATATTTGGATATTCATATCCATTATTTTATTTATGTGGGCGAAACCTTATCCTTATTAGCGTTTGGTGTTTCATGGTTAACAAAAGGTGGAGCGATATATAAGGATAAAGAAGACCAAGTAAAATTAGTGGAACAAAATGTTTAAAGACTGTGGTTGATCTCTAAAATAAACCCACGTTGCCAAGACAACCCAACTACTCCTTACTAATTTTTTAAAGAAAAAAAATTAAAGGGTAGTAAGCTTATAGAAACACATTAAGTGTAAAGAATTAACAAGTAAAAGAAGTTGTTGTTAATTATTTACCTTTATCCTATCATTTAATTTTCTATCATGAAAAAAATTACAACCGTACTCTTAATACTTATTATTAATATCCCGCTTTTTGCCCAACTAGGTAGTGAGGATTTAACCACTATTAAAGAATTAAAAGGG